>NZ_JBALOW010000003.1:130661-183756 GCF_036965085.1 Bacillus sp. JJ1532 | reverse complement strand
GGACAGGTTTTCTAGTTTCACGCATTTCCTGTCCAATAACCTCTCCTTGTTGGGAAGGTTCGTTTCCTGTCCAATAACCTTCCCACAAAAAAAGCCGCTCCCGGACATTCATCCAGAGGCGGCTTTTCCTAAAAAATTTATGCTTGTATCTTTAATTTTTCCCTTAGCTCTTCCACATAGTGCTGAACACTTTGTGCGGCGATGCTGCCGTCTCCTGTTGCGGTTACGATTTGACGGAGCTGTTTTTCACGAATATCGCCCGCTGCGAAAATGCCTGGAACCTTTGTTTCCATGTTCTCGTTCGTTTCAATATATCCGTTTTCGTTTGTAATCCCAAGATTTTCGAAAGGCTTCGATAGTGGAAGCATACCAACGTAAACAAACACACCATCTGCTTTGTATTCTTGCTCTTCGCCTGTTTTAGTTGACACAAGAGTAAGGCTTCCTACCTTGCCGTCCTTCTCGTTAATTTCCTTAACCGTATGACTCCAGATAAATTCAATTTTATCATTGTCGAAGGCACGCTTCTGTAAAATCGCTTGGGCGCGAAGCTCATCACGGCGATGGATAATCGTTACCTTTGTAGCAAAGCGAGTTAAGTAGACGCCTTCCTCAACCGCTGAATCTCCGCCTCCGATTACGACAAGCTCTTTCCCTTTAAAGAAAGCACCATCACAAACCGCACAATAAGAAACGCCGCGGCCGCCTAATTCCTTTTCGCCTGGGGCACCCAGCTTCTTATACTCGGCACCGGTTGTAATAATCACAGCGCGGGCTTTGTATTGCTTAGAGCCTGCCACAACAGTTTTATACTCTTCCCCATCGATAATTTCCTTAATATCGCCATATGCATATTCTGCACCAAACTTTTTAGCGTGCTCAAACATTTTCGTTGATAGATCTGGACCTAGAATATGATCAAAGCCCGGATAGTTTTCAACCTCTTCTGTGTTTGCCATTTGCCCGCCTGGAATACCGCGTTCAATCATCAGGGTGGACAGGCTGCCTCTAGATGTATATACAGCCGCGGTCATCCCAGCTGGGCCCGCTCCGATTATAATAACATCATAAATTTTTTCTTCAGACACGTTGCTTCACTCCTTCAATAAAATAGCCTACTTCGACATATATTCGGCTATATCAATTAGACATATTTTTATTATAGCCTTCCTACATTCATCCTATAAAAATTAGGAGAATATGTCTAAATATCTGCTCGTGAAGAAGTAATTGTTTTCAGAAGCTTCACATACTTGCCCAAAGTGGAGGACGAGATTCCGTACTTTTCAGCTATGTGCTGCTGAGATCCTTTTCCCTCTCTCGCTTTGATCCAAGTATATTCAACAGCTGCTGCCCATGCTGCATCATTTTTTATGAGCTGATTTTGATTAATGGCCTCAACAAAAACGGTAAACCACATTAGAAATAATCCTGCTTCGACCGTGCCAATCGGGTGGTAGTCCTTATACAATAACGCGGCAACATCATGAATGGGGGTTGATTTTCCTCCCTTACGGATAAAGGATACATATTCCCTCTCCAAATGGGAGAATTTAAAGTTTTGATTCATTTCCTTTGAAGCCAGCAGTTGTTCTTTTCCATCTGACATGGCCGTTAAGAACAGGGCCAATAGACGCTCTTCAATATGTTCACTATCCAGCTTTTTAAGGATGGAAGCATGATGATTTTCAAATCCGCTTTTTTGCGCCTTTTCATCATTCCAAGGCTCGAAGCCAGCTTTATCTGGATTTAATTCAACCGCTTTTTCCCAGGCTGATTTTGCGATTTGTTCTCTCCCGGTAAAATGGGCAGCATAAGACAGCCAATAATAAAAAGCCCCATCTCCATCAAAGCCTTTTTTCTGAAGCCTTCTAAGCCAAGAAAAAGCGGATTCGTACTCGCCAATTAATGCTAGTGTGGCCCCAAGCTTAAATTGGTGCTCAATGGATAAGGGATTAATTTTTTTCAGGACCTCTTTAAGCACCTTTACTTCCTTATAATCCCGCTCGTAAAAGGCAAAAACAAGCTTGTTACACAAAGCATGCAGGTTCCCTGGATTTTCTTCAAAAACCTTGTCTAGAATATCAGCAGCCCTTTGAATTTCACCGAGGTAAAAATACGCAAGGGCCAAATTGTTATAAGCCGACCAATATTCGGGATATTCGTCTATGACAGAGTTCAGAATTTCAACGGCTTTTGGAAAATGACCAGATTCCAACAGTTCTCTGGCCTCCTCCTGTTTCGTAATGAGATCATCCTGCTCGTAAAGCTTCTCATCCATATCTTCCGCTTCCATCGTCAGCAATTCGAGAAGATCAATCGTTTCCTCGGCAAATTCTCCATCCTCGTCTAAATCCATATATATATTCGCATGGTGATAAGCATCCTTAAAGTAACCTAGATGAGCATAGTTATTGGCAAGAAAATAATGGCATTCCACCATATCCGCATCAAGCTCTTCAATAATTTCCAGAAAAAGCTTATTCGCCTGCTGGTACTCACCTAATTCCGAACAAATAACAGCTAATTGGCAGACAATCATGGGCTCATAGGGCTCTAGCTGTACCGCGCGCTGTAAATATTTTTTTGCTTTGTAAAGATCCCTTTTGTGGTAAGCCTTCAAGCCTTTTGCAAAATAATACTCACCTGTCGGGTTAAATAATAGTAATTTTCCTGTTGTTTGTCTTGCTTTAGAGTCTTTGCTCATGAAATCCTCCACTTTCTTATTAACTCAAGTAGTATATCACAAGAACAAGCTGTTGGAGAAGGGATTGGAGAATATTAACTTATTTAGAAAGCCCCTCTTATGAAGTGCTTATTTAAGTACAACAAGGTAAACCTTTGCATACAAATAGCAATAATGCCTTATATGAAGGTAATAAATTGTAACATGCATTTTTTTGAAAATTTTAAAGTAATTTCTAATTGTATCTGTTATTTTATTTTTATACGAATGATCTAAACATGAGGTGTGACATCATGAAACGAAATGTAAGGATACAGGGAATCGGGTCCTATTTGCCGAAACGGTTAGTAACGGCTTCAGAAATTGATCAAATGATTGGTGCAGAGGATGGCTGGTCGGAAAAAAAATCTGGGGTGAAGAAGCGGCATTTTGTTAAAGATGAAACGGCTTCGTTTATGGGAGCGGAAGCAGCTAAGCTTGCTCTACAAGACGAACATATGTCCTTTTCCCAAATTGCGCAGGGCTATTCAAGACATTGAATACACGTTCTTCTATAATAAGCATCTTCCGCTGAAATCAAGATGGATTTGGGCATTTTTGAAAGGATTGATGGACTGGGTTGTCGAACCGATGGCACGGAGGATGAAATTTTAACGGTGCTTAAATTTGGAAATCCATCATATTAATGCGATATTTTCGTTAGAACCACCCCATTGTCTTGACTGCTAACCACTATTCATTAGGTTAATTGGAGGATAGATGGATGGATATACGGTTCCGAGCTATACAAGTATCTTCAAGTAAACGGGATGGACAGTGGAGGATTATCATCATTGCCTGAGGACGGAAACCAGTACGAAATATTAACGAACATTAGTGATATGATAGTATCAATATATCAACGACTTTCTGGATATTAATCTATTCAAGAATTAAATGAGGAGCAGACTTCACACCTGCTCCTCAACTGCAGATCCCTTTTCAGCATCTACTGCATTATACATATGCTGTTTTTTTGCTAAACTGAATCACAGGAGAGGACTCTTCCTGTATCAATGATAATATCACTTTCCTGAACAAACGTGTCTCCATCTTCATCTACTAGATTGATTCCTCTAATAAAAACATTGGCAGCACCGTCCACACCTAATCCAAACGAGGATAATACTGATTCCCCACTGAATGTTTCACCATCCGTTGTTCCTGTTGCGGAGGTTTGTAAAAACTCCGATTCTTCCCCAAATCTACAAGATGGGGCTGCAACAGGTTGAGATGTAAAGCTGAAATTATTTTCAACGTTTACATCATCCCTATATGAAAAATTGATAAAGCTTTCATTTAGTTGGCAGTTAGAACAAATATTTGCATTTATTGTTATCGTGCCTGTGTGCTCAACTCCGTTAATTCTAACATCTATAGGGATTATTGTAGCAGTCGCAACCCCATTGCAAGTACATCGCCGAATTCCCACCAATTCACCTCTTTTCTGTACAAGATGCTGTATGGTATTCAGAAACAAGTAATGATGATTGGACAAACTCTATACGGTTGAACTAATCCGGCCAGAATAACTTGCCCGTCCTTTATAATACTTTTACATTATCGCTTTGTTATGACTATTACTCCGCCACAGTGAGAAAGCGGATAAAATTCACAATTACAATCATTCTTTAATGATGAATGGATCTCATTAAACACAAAATAACATTCATCATGATCCCAGTAATCAATACTCTTTCGCCGGCATTCTTCAAGATTCTCCCTTGTTTCAAAAGATATATCGCCAATAAATAACTTACCATTTTCTTCAAGAACGGATAGCAGAGTTTTTATGAATGATATTTTTGCTTCGTCTTTTAAATGATGCAATGTATACGTGCTTACAATTGTTTCATATTTATTATTTTGAAACTCAGGAGGAATTCCATTTGAAATATCCCATTCTATTAAATTTGCTTTCGGCATTTTAGATTTAGCAATTGAAATCATTTTTGATGAAAAATCTAAGCCATCTATTTGATGTCCATTTTCATATAATTTACTTGTCAATACTCCTGTCCCAAACCCAATGTCTAAAACTTTAGAGTTCTTTTTTTCATGACTTCATTAAAAATAGTGTTAAGAATCTTTTTGTAGCCAGCGAAAGGATAGCGGTTAGTTTCTTCACTAGCCTGAACCGTCTTATCATAATTATCCACCCATAAATTAAATCCTTAATTGTTTAACATGAATGCCCCTCCAAAAAGTTTTATTAAATTACGAGCATTCAGTTTAATCAAATGGATTACTCGTATTAACCCCAGTGAAATTCAATTTCCTCCCAATAAAATTCGCTTGGACTGGAACAAAATTTAATTCCCTTGACCAAACAGAAAGTTGACCAATATGATGAATTTCGTGGGCGACAATATGGTGTAAAATTTCATCAGTTGTATACTTGTCATGGTCCCATGGAACACTCACAATATCATCCTTTATATAGCCAATATTTGTCTCTAAAAAATCTCTTATTTCCTTTCGCAGTTCATCCGAGAGAGATTTAACCTTTTGAAGGGTATCGTAATCACTAAACTTGAATACTCTATCCTCTTTTTTTTGAATCCCCCTTACCCAGCTATATTCCACATCAATAACGTGAAAAAGTGTATATAGTATACTTTCTACACCCCCAACACGTTTTTTATTTAACTCCTCTGCCGTCAGCTGCTCACACCAATGAAACCATTCATCTCTTATCTGCCAATTGTATTCAAAGAATTTCCTTATTTTAAACACCTCGATCTATTTCCTCGCTCTCTAATAGGGATTTGCTTTTCAATCAAAAATTCCTTCTTTTTGAATGTCATTCATTACGGCATAATTGCCCAGTTGCGTAGAATCAGCACTTTTCAGTAATTTTTTATTCAAACTTTCTAAACGACAAAAATCGTTCCCCAAAAAATTAAGGAAACGCCATTCTACACCATATATTATCTTGATTTATCTACAAACACTTTTTGGTGAGTGTGTTGAAAAAAGTTAAATCTTATTCAATAGAAGGTTTTGCTTTTCTCTCGAATATACTCGTAAAGTTTTTTCTATAATAAAACATCAAATAACCATGAGCGATGGTTAGCACTACTGCTAAAAGGAGTAACGAATGGTCCAGAAACAAATGAAGTAAGAAAATGTTTACTACGATTGGGGATAAAATTGCAATGGCCAATGGGGTGAATTGATTGAATAAGAGTAAAATTCCACATATAACCTCTAAAGATTTTTCCACAATTAAAAGATATTTAAATTCGAATAATGCCATGGCTTGAGGACTTGTTGGTACAATTGGATCTAATCCAAAGATAACAGCATAACCATTTAAACCTGCCCCCAAGAAAACAACACCTAAAAAATATCTGCTTACTTGCATAAGGATTTTATTCAATTTGCGCACCTCCTAGTAAAGTGTATTCGATTTAAAACAATATAGGCTTCACAGTTACCAAAAGACCGCCACCTATATAAGTAAACCGTTCAGTTTTGAGGTGCATTTCACAAAAATGACAATAAAAATAGGGTGAAAACTGACAACAGTTTTGACACACCTTTTTTATTGTTTATAGAGTTTTTTGACACTGTAAATCTAAAATGTCTTATTAAGCACTTGTGAATTGAACAAGACACATAAATAAAAGATTCAATTATTAACTTCGTTTTTGTTCTTTTTAGTCCTATATAATAGAATAGCTGAGAAGATGATTACAATTGCTCCGATTATCCCAACTAATATGGCTATCGGTTGCGACATAATAGGGAATCTCGATAATGCTACTAATATTAACCCTAAAACAAGCAAAATTACATTCTTTGTGTCTCTACTCATTTAATACACCCCCTATAATTACTATTTCGCAAACTTAATTTACGTTATATTTAATGTCCTATTTTACAATCATTATTCTTTAATTTTATTATGTCATTTCATCTGTCAATTTTCTATAAAGTTTTAAAAACCTTTATAGAAATGGAAATCGGCACAGGTTAAATCCTGTGCCAATTTCCATTTAATCAAAATGCACCTCAAAACGGAACCCTATACTATATAAGGATCCGTCTTTTTGTTCGCACTAATTTAAAGGAATCTCTGGTGTCTCAACTTTTGGAAGCTCGCCGCTCAAGCTCTCTAAGAAAGCAATAAGTGCATTAACTTCACTTTCAGTTAAATTTAAAGGACTCATTTGGACACTTTTATTCGGATGGTCCCCTCCGCCTTCATTATAGTATTGGACAACGTCCGTTAACGTTTCTAGGCTTCCGTCATGCATAAACGGTGCAGTATGGGCAACACCTCTTAAACCGGAAGTTCTAAATTTCCCTTTATCTTCTTCTTTCCCTGTTACATTGAAACGGCCATCATCGCCGGACATCCCTAAATTATAATAGTTATGATCTGATAATAATGGTCCTGCGTGACAAGAAATACATCCTGCTTTTCCGACAAATAATTTCATTCCATCTTTTGCATCAGCACTAATTGCATCTTCTTCCCCTTGAAGATAACGATCAAATGCCGTATCGGAAATAACAATTGTCCGTTCAAATGCAGCGATAGCCTTTGCAATATTATCAGCTGAAATTTTATCATTAAAAACCGTGTTAAATTGCTCTACATATGTAGGTACACCATTTAATTCAATAACTAATTCATCCAAGTTTTGGTTCATCTCGACTTCAGATTGAATTGGACCTAAAGCTTGTTCTTCTAAACTACCTGCTCGCCCATCCCAGAAATTAGCTGCATAATAGCCAGAATTGATGATTGTTGGACTGTTTCTTGGACCTTTAAAACCTTCAAAACCAATAAACTTTTCCATTTCATCCCCGAAGCCTGCTCCTGGAGCATGGCATGACATACAGCTCTGTACGTTGTTCCCGGATAGTTGTGGGTCATAATATAACGTCTTTCCTAACTCTACTTTTTCATCAGTCATTGGATTGTCTGCTGGAATCGGCATCTCACCTAATGGCTCGAACTTCGCTTTCGCTGCCTCTAGCTCTGGGTCTTTAACATCTTCTTTCACTATTGCATCTTTGTTAGTGTCTTCCGGTACTGCCGCACCTTCATTCTTGCTACAAGCGCCAAGGATTGCAAGAAGTAACATGACTAATAAAACATAGCTAACTTTTTTCATAAAAATGCCCTCCTATATTTCACTTTGCGAAATTGGAAGTTTAGGGTATTTTTTCCTCCAACTTCAAATTAATTATATTATTAAAATTATTCTTATTTACTAGTCATTTTCGAAAACATTGTGACATATTTCACAATGTTACGTTTGCCCGTTATTTATATTGAAAACATAATTAAATCAAAATTACTCTTAGTAGGTACAAATAATGCAAAGGGCAATAAATCTTGTGGAAAACGATTCTATCGTAGAAAAACACCAGTGACTTCGGAACAATCAAAGAAAAGCTCCTGCGATGACTAATCACAGAAACTTTCCTTTTTATCCACCCCCGAAGAAAAGCTATACTAAAAAAACCAAATCATTATGTGATTTGGTCTCCTCATTCATACCCTATATATGCGCTTCCTCTATTCAGCTGATTTCTTTTCATGTCTTTTATCCAAAACACTCAACACTTCTTTAAACGGAAGCTCCTGCTCTCTAAGTAAAACGAGTAAATGATAAAGCAGATCGGCCGCTTCCCATTTTAACTCTTCTTTGTCGCGGTTTTTCGCGGCGATGATGACCTCAGCTGCTTCTTCTCCAACCTTTTTTAAAATTTTATCTACGCCTTTTTCAAATAAATAAGTCGTGTAGGCTCCTTCAGGTCGTTCCGCTTCCCGCTCTTTAATCAATTTTTCAAGAGACAAGAGAATGCTATAATCTGATAGGCTGCCAGCAGATTCGCCCGATTGATAAAGGCTCTCCTCAAAACAGCTTACTGCCCCAGTATGGCAAGCAGGTCCAGCTGGAGCTACGAGCAACACAATCGAGTCTTTATCACAGTCAAATTTCATTTCAACAATTCGCTGGGTGTTCCCGCTTGTTGCTCCTTTATGCCAAAGCTCCCGTCTAGAACGGCTGAAAAACCACGTTTCACCTGACTCGATTGATTTTTCAAGAGATTCCCGGTTCATGTAAGCTAATGTCAAAACTTCGCGTGTAGTCGCATCCTGAACGATTGCCGGGATGAGGCCTTTTTCATCAAATGATAGCTCCTCGATATTCATCGGACAGGCACTCCTTTTTCCTTTAAATAAGCCTTCACTTCAGCTACTGACGTTTCTTTATAGTGAAAAATTGAAGCAGCCAACGCCGCATCTGCTTTCCCCTCCACAAAGGCTTCGGCAAAGTGCTCCGCGTTTCCTGCACCTCCTGAAGCAATAACCGGAATCGTCACCGCTTCACTAACGGCTTTTGTTAAAGCAAGATCAAACCCATTCTTCTCTCCATCTGAATCCATGCTTGTTAGCAAGATTTCGCCAGCACCAAGCTTAGCCACTTCCTTCGCCCACTCGATGACTTCCCATTCGGATGGCGTCCGGCCCCCGTGAGTATATACACGCCATGATCCAAGCTCTGGATCGTACTTGGCATCAATCGCGACAACGATGCATTGTGAACCGAAAAACTCGGCTCCCTCTGTAACCAAATTCGGATTGTTAACCGCAGCTGTATTCAGAGAAACCTTATCTGCCCCTGCTCGTAAAATTCTTTTCATATCCTCTAATGAGTTGATGCCGCCGCCAACTGTAAACGGGATCGCCAATTCAGAAGCAACCGCCCGAACGACCTCAACCATCGTTTTTCGGCCTTCAACGGAAGCAGATATATCTAGAAAAACAAGCTCATCAGCCCCTTGCTCATCATAAAAACGGGCAAGCTCCACTGGATCACCTGCATCACGAAGCTGCACAAATTGAATTCCTTTCACAACGCGGCCCTCTTTTACATCTAGGCATGGAATTATGCGTTTTGTCAGCATGTTACTTCACCTCTCCCAATGCTTCCTTCACTGTAAAGCGCCCTTCGTAAATGGCTTTTCCGACAATGGCGCCTGTTACCCCATCATCGTAAAATTCTTTTAAACTAGTTAAATCAGAAAGCTTACTGACTCCCCCAGAAGCGATAACACTTTTTCCTGTTTCTTTTGCCAACAGTCTGACTGCTTCAATATTTGGACCGGCAAGCATGCCATCTGTTGCAATATCTGTAAAAATAAACGTCTCTGCTCCGGCATCCGCGAAGCGTTTACCTAACTCAACCGCCTTCACTTCAGAAGTGTTCAGCCAGCCGTGCGTTGCTACATAGCCGTCCTTTGCATCTAAGCCTACAGCAATTTGATTGCCATATTTCCTGATCATTTCAATCGCGAAATCTGGTTTCGAAACAGCAACGCTTCCGATGATCACACGGGAAATTCCATTTTCCAAATAATGAGCAATATCGGTTTCGGTTCGAATGCCGCCGCCAATTTGAATATGAGTCTTTAGCTCCTTGGCTGCCTTTATAACAGAAGCGTCATTGACTCTTTTTCCATCCTTTGCTCCATCTAGGTCGACCATATGGATCCAGCTTGCTCCTTCATCTGCAAACTTTTTTGCCATATCAAAAGGAGAATCCCCATATACCGTTTCTTGATTATAATCTCCCTGTAGCAAGCGGACACACTTGCCGCCTCGCATATCAATTGCTGGATAAATGGTAAAGCTCATTTTTCGGTCATCCTTTCCCATACAATTCCAGTAAAATTACTTAAAAGCTCCATGCCTAATTGTCCGCTTTTTTCTGGATGAAATTGCATCCCATATATATTTTCTTTTCCGACAACAGCCGGGACTTTTACATCATAGCTGCTTTCCGCGATAACGACGCTCTTATCGTCTGTATCTACATAATAAGAGTGAACGAAGTATGCAAAATTTTCATGTACTGATTGAAGAAGCGGCGATGGCTGAACAAAAGTAAGACGATTCCAGCCCATATGCGGGACTTTATACGGCACTCCGTCCTCTGAAACTCCAGGAAATCTTCTCACAGAACCCGGCAGCAGCTGAAGCCCCTTTGTCAGCCCGTTCTCTTCACTTTCTTCAAATAATAGCTGCATGCCTAAACAAATCCCAAGCAGCGGTTTCCCAAGCTGTACGTATTCTTTTATCATGCTCGCTAATTCCAATCTTTCTAAAAGCTCCATCGCATCTTTAAAGGAGCCTACACCAGGAAGAATCAGCCCATCTGCCTTTTGCAGTTCTCCTCTTTTTTCAGAAATAAAGTAAGAGGTGTCTAATCGCTCAAGTGCCTTGCTGACACTAAAGAGATTACCCATTCCATAGTCAATAATCCCGATCATTTACAACAGCCCTTTCGTAGATGGCACTCCTTTAATGTTAGGGTCAATCGTTGTCGCCTCATGTAAAGCTCGTCCTAATGCTTTAAAAATCGCTTCAATTATATGATGTGTATTTTGACCATAGTGAACAATCACATGCAGATTCATTCTTGCTTCAAGGGCAAGCTTCCATAGGAATTCATGCACAAGCTCTGTATCAAAGGAGCCCACCTTTTGGCTTGGAAACTCCGCTCTCATTTCGAGGTGTGGGCGATTACTTAGATCAATGACCACCTGCGCCAGCGCTTCATCCATCGGCACAAACGCATTTCCATATCGTTTAATTCCTTTTTTGTCGCCAAGAGCTTCCCTTAATACTTGTCCAAGGCAAATGCCGATGTCTTCTGTTGTATGGTGATCATCCACTTCAATATCACCTTTTGCATCGACTGTTAAATCAAATTGCCCATGCTTTGAAAAAAGGTCAAGCATATGCGTCAAAAACGGGACTCCCGTTTCCAGCTTGCTAGCTCCCTGCCCATCAATATTAAAAGCCAAATATATGTCCGTTTCATTCGTTTTCCTTTTAATTTCTGAAGTTCTTGTCATGTTTTCTCCTCCTGGCGGGACTTGGGGTGATTTTATAACTACCTTCACGACTGACTTTCTGTGCGGAAGGGCGTTTTAAACCTTTTATAACTACCTTCACGATCAATTTTTTGTACGGAAGGGCGTTTTGAACCTTTTATAACTACCTTCACAACTCGTTTTCTATACGGAAGGGCGTTTTGAACTTCTTCTGTCCCGATTTGTGATAAACCTAGGACAAGGGACTCCCCCCTGACCTTTATTTCTTCAATCTTATATCAATTGCGCGTGCATGGGCTTCGAGGCCTTCAAGCCGGGCAAATGCCGAGATTTTTTCCCCGTTTTCTTTTAGGGCTTTTTCACTGTAATAAACAATGCTGGATTTCTTCTGAAAATCCTCTACATTAAGCGGACTGGAAAAACGGGCTGTGCCGTTTGTTGGCAATACATGATTAGGGCCGGCGAAGTAATCACCAACAGGTTCAGGACTAAAGCGTCCGAGAAAAATCGCTCCTGCATGTCTGATTTTTCCTAGAAGCTCGAGCGGATTTTCCGTTACAATTTCTAAATGCTCGGGAGCAAGGCTATTAATCGTTTCAACTGCTTCTTCCATTGTTTCTGCCACATAAATCGCTCCGAAATTTTCAATCGATTGTGCAGCGATTTCCTGACGAGGCAGTGAAGCCAATTGCTTCTCCACTTCAGCTGAAACAGCCTTTGCCAAGCTCTCTGATGGGGTGACGAGGACACTGCAGGAAAACGCATCATGCTCGGCCTGCGATAATAAATCGGCTGCCATTTCATCTGGTTTTGCCGTATCATCTGCTAAAATCGCAATTTCACTTGGGCCCGCGATCATATCAATATCGACATCGCCAAACACTTCCCGTTTCGCCAAGGCAACAAATATATTTCCTGGCCCCGTGATTTTATCTACAGGTGCAATCGTTTCCGTTCCATAAGCCAATGCCGCAACAGCTTGAGCACCGCCCACTTTATAAATCTCCTCTGCTCCAACCTCCTGAGCAGCTACTAGAACCGCTGGCGGAAGCTTCCCTGTTTTTTTATCAGGGGGAGAAGTGATAACAATTCGTTTGACCCCTGCAACCTTGGCAGGCAGCACGTTCATGAGCACTGAGGATGGATAAGCAGCTGTTCCGCCTGGCACGTATAGGCCAACTGAATCTAGCGGAGTTACCTTTTGTCCAAGAACCGTACCATTTTCTTCGGTTGTCATCCATGATGGGCGCAGCTGTTTTTCGTGAAAAGACCGAATATTTGCCGCAGCCTCTCGGATTATTCCCAAAATCCGATCATCTATTTCTTCATAAGCTTCCCTTTTTTCATCCTCCGTAACAGCAAAATGAGTTAAGGTGATCCCATCGAATTTTTCCGTAAAGGCTGATAATGCGGCATCTCCATCTGCTCGAACCTGCTCAATAATGCCCTTCACAATCGCCCGCTGTTCTTCTGTTCCGCTATCGACAGACCTTTTGATGGACACACCTTCATTTATTTTCAAAATCCGCATTCGTTTCACTCCTTAGAGGGCATCAAAGCTCTGCAATCTTTTCACTTCACTTAAACGTTCGACAAGCTCACTGATCCGATTATCCTTCATTCGAAAGCTTGCTGGATTGACGATTAATCTGGAGGTGATGTCGACTATCCGCTCATATTCAATCAGGCCGTTTTCCTTTAACGTTCTCCCCGTTGAAACAATATCAACAATCCGGTCTGCTAAGCCAATTAATGGCGCCAGTTCAATCGACCCGTTCAGCTTAATAATTTCAACCTGCTCCCCTTGCTCACGGAAATAAGCTGCCGCGACATTCGGGTATTTCGTTGCCACCTTAGGGGCTACGTTATTCATTTTCGTGTTTGGGACGCCTGCCACAGCGAGGTAGCACGCACTTATTTTCAAATCAAGCAACTCGTAAACATCACGCTCTTCCTCAAGCATGACATCCTTCCCCGCAATCCCAAGGTCAGCGACCCCATGCTCTACATAGGTTGGGACATCCATAGGCTTTGCTAAAATAAACCGAAAGCTTTCTTCCGGCACATCAATAATCAGTTTTCTTGAATCATCAAACTCTGGGGGGAGACGAAATCCAGCTTGGCGAAGCAGTTCAACCGCGTCTTCAAAAATTCTCCCCTTTGGCATAGCGATGGTTAAAGCATCCTTCATATTCCTGTCTCCCTCCCCGCTTTGCCGACTAAAAAGGTGATGTCTTCATATTGATTCGTACATTGATCAATGTCCTTCACCCCATTGATATCTTGTAAAACTACTCTTTTTCCAATGCTTCTCTGCTCCTTAGCAACTTGATAAGCTTCCTTCCGCCGTTCCGGACTAAATAATATACAAGTGGCTTGTGGCTCCATTTCTTCGTCCTTAAGGGCCTCAAGCAGGCGGTCAATTCGTATGGCAAAGCCAGTCGCTCCGGTTGCCTTCCCGAATTTTTGCAGTAATTGATCATAACGGCCGCCGCTAGCAATCGGAAAACCAACATTACCCGCATATACCTCGAAAAGGATTCCCGTATAATAGCTCATATGACTCACAAGTGTTAAATCAAATTTCACCTTTTCCACGAGCCCATAGTCATCCATCATTTCATATAACTGCTGGAGCTGAAGAACATCCTTTCTGCCCAAGTCATTCTCAAGGAGGCTATAAGCCATTTCAATCACTTCTGCTCCGCCTCTTAGCTTTAGAAAATCTAGCAGCCGTTGCTTATCAATCGATGAGAGACCGAGTCCCTTCACATGCTCCCGGTAGCCAACATAGTTTTTCTCATATAAGAATCTTGTCAACGCATCAACTCTTTCCTCTGTTCCTAAGATTTGCAGAAAAAGAGTGCGGGTCAATCCGATATGCCCAACAGAAAGCTGAAAATCCTCAAGCCCAGCTTCCTGTAAGGAACTTATAATTAAAGCGAGCCCTTCTGCATCAGCACTAATCGTATAATCGCCAATGCATTCTACCCCAATTTGTTCAAATTCCGCCGGCCGTCCGCCCTCTCTTTGCTGGGCGCGAAACACATTGGCTGAATAAGCAAGGCGGATAGGCAAATCATTTTTTAACAAACGCGAAGCGGCTACTCGCGCAATCGGAGCTGTCATATCTGGGCGAAGGACAAGTGTGTGCCCTTCTTGATCCAGCAGTTTAAATAATTGCTGATCTAATATCGCTGAAGCTGATCCTACTGTTTCATAGTATTCTAGTGTTGGAGTTTCAATAAACTGGTAGCCCCAGCGCTCCATTTCCTCTTCAATCGAAGCTCTTACCTTCCGTTTTCGATTAAACAAATCTGGCAATGTATCTCTCATCCCTAAGGGCTTTTCAAACATAAACAAGCGGCTCAAATCCGTTCACCTCGTATCTTAAATAGCTAAATGCTTTAGTTCGCTAATATGGTAGTAAGTTAAAGATTATTTTATCGCTTATAATTACTTACGTCAACCATTTAATAACTATAATTTTCGAGCAATATCGAAAATTGAAGCAGGATTTTTGTACAAAAAAATAGAGACTCTCTAATAGAGTCCCCATCTTATTGCTTCATTTTCGGATCGAGGGCATCTCGAAGTCCATCTCCCATCAGGTTGAATCCTAATACAGTCAGCATAATAGCCAGCCCTGGGAAAATTAATGTCCAAGGTGCTTGTGTGATATAGTTTTTAGAATCGGCAAGCATTTTCCCCCACTCCGGTGTTGGAGCCAGCGCGCCCATTCCAAGGAATCCTAATGCAGCAGCCTCTATAATAGCAGTGGCAATCGCAAGTGTTGCTTGAACGATAACAGGGGAAATACTATTCGGCAAAATATGACGAAAAAGAATTCGAGTATCCTTCATCCCTACTGCACGTGCTGCCATAATATATTCATCTTGCTTCACGCTTAGCACCTTTGACCGAACAAGTCTTCCGAAGTTCGGGATGTTAATAACCGCAATTGCGATTAGCGCATTTTGTAAAGATGGGCCTAAAATTGACACTACTGCAATGGCCAATAAAATGCTCGGAAACGCAAGCATTATATCAAAAATTCTTGAAATAATGGCGTCTACCCAACGACCATAATAACCAGCGATAATTCCAAGAATGGTCCCGAAAAAGACCGACCCTAACACAGAGAAAAATCCTACCCAAAGGGAGATTCTTGCTCCATATAGAACACGTGAAAAAATATCCCGGCCGAAATCATCAGTGCCAAACCAATGCTTGCTAGAGGGGGCTTGCATTCTCTCTGCTATAACCTGGTCCCTAAAGCTATACGGAGCTATATAAGGAGCAATAATCGCTAAAATAACAAAAAAGATAACAATTCCTAAACCAACTAAAGCCAATCGGTTTTTACAAAATGACAGCCAAGCTTCCTTCCAAGGAGGAATGAGCTTTTCTTCAGAAGCAACTGGCGTAGTATTTGCCGCATTTTTTGCAAGTTCAGCCATTAACAATCCCTCCTATTTGGTATATTTAATTCTTGGATCAACGACTGCATATAACAGATCAACGATTAAGTTTATCAAAACAAAAATGGCTGCAATCACTAATATACCTGACTGGATAACTGGATAATCTCTGTACCCGATTGCATCATATAAATACCGGCCAATGCCAGGCCAGCCAAATATCGTTTCCGTTAAAATCGCTCCGCCTAAAAGCAGCCCTGTTTGCAAACCAATTACAGTTAGAACTGGAATGACCGCATTTTTTAATGAATGCTTATAAACGACCCAGAACATTCTTAAACCTTTGGCTCTAGCCGTACGAATGTAATCGGATTTCATAACCTCAAGCATCGTGGCACGCGTCATTCTTGCAATAATAGCCATCGGTATAGTCGCAAGAGCAAGACTCGGCAAGGTTAGATGTTTTAAAACTGTTGTAAACTGATCAAATCTTCCTTGAATTAACGTATCAATTAAATACAAATTGGTAATGGAGGATACTGGGTCCCTTACATTCTCTCTTCCTGTTGTTGGAAACCATCCTAATTCGTTAGAAAATCCCCATTGCATCATTAACCCCAGCCAAAAGATCGGCATGGATACCCCAATAAGTGCAAAGACCATTGCAACGTAATCAAACCATGATTTCGAGAACCAAGCACTGATAATCCCTGCATTCACACCAATAAAAACGGCAATAATCATAGCAACAAGTGTTAACTCAAACGTCGCTGCCAAGAACGGCCATATTTCCTCGTTTATGGGCCCCCTTGTCCTTAGTGAGGTTCCTAGGTCACCATGTAACAGGTTATTAAGATAATCAAAATATTGTAAGTACCAGGGCCTGTCCAAGCCTAGTTCTTTCGTTAATACCGCGATTGACTCCTTCGTTGCCCTTTGTCCAAGAATGATTTGTGCAGGGTTACCTGGAATTGCATGAATAATGGCAAAAACAATGAGTGTCATTCCAAATAATACAGGTATTAATGAAAAAACACGGCGTACCGTATATGTAAGCATTTGTTGTCACCTCTTTTATTACTAAAATAAGGAGGGAAAATTCCCTCCCCATTTTATGATTATTATTTAAATTCCACGTTTGTTAATGCTTCAGAGCCAGTTGGATGCGGCAAGTAATTTGCCACGTCTTTCGCAGCTGCTAATAATGGCGTAGAGTGTACGAGCGGAACCCATGGTGCATCATCATGGATGATTTCTTGCGCTTTTCTGTATAATTCATTACGCTTTTCTTGTTCAGGCTCTGTTTGAGCTTGAATCAAAATATCATGAAGCTCATCATTGCTGTAATAAGAATAGTTATTGCTTCCGATGCTATCTTTGTCTAGCAAAGTATAAAGGAAGTTGTCTGGATCCCCATTGTCCCCTGTCCAGCCAAGCATGAACATATCAAACTCACCTTTTGACGCTTTGTCTAAATACGTTGCCCACTCAACAGATTGGATATTAGCTTTAACACCGATTTTGCTTAAGCTTTCTTGAATAAGCTCAGCAACCTTTTGTGCCTCAGGCATATATGGACGTGCTACAGGCATTGCCCATAGATCGATTTCAAAGCCATTTTCATAACCTGCTTCTTTCAACAAAGCTTTTGCTTTTTCTAAATCATATGGGTATGGTTCGATTGCATCATTGTAGCCTTCAATTGAAGATGGCATTGGATTAACTGCCGCGTCTGCCTTTCCTCCATAGAACGCGTCAATAATCGATTGCTTATCAACTGCATGGTTAATAGCTTGACGAACAAGCTTATTATCGAATGGTTTGCGATTTGTGGTTAAACCGATATACCCAACATTCATAGATGGGCGTTCGATAATTTGTAAATTGTCATTACCTAATACAGTTGCTTCATCTGAATTATTAAGACCATCCATTAAGTCAATCTCGCCTATTGCAAGAGCGTTCAGACGAGCAGTGTTTTCTGGAATTACACGGAAGATAACTTTATTTAGCTTTGGATAGCCATCTTTCCAGTATTCTGTATTCTTTTCAATTGTAATCCTATCATTTTGCTTCCATTCAACGAATTTAAACGGACCAGTTCCAACTGGATTTTCTCTGAATTTATCTCCATACTTTTCAACAGCTGCAGGACTCGCCATGCCAAACGGTGACATCGCAATGTTCTTAAGGAACGGAGCCTGTGGTCTAGTTAGATCAAATTGAACAGTATAATCATCAACAGCCTTCACTTCTTTAATAACATGTCCCTCTTCACCTTTATATCCGCCAAACATTGAGTAGTACGGGAAGCTCTCCTCATTCCCATTCATCCAGCGGTTAAAGTTAAATACAACCGCTTCTGCATTAAAGTCAGTGCCATCATGGAATTTTACACCTTTGCGAAGTTTAAAAGTGTAAGATAAACCGTCATCAGTAACTGACCATTCTTCTGCAAGCCCTGGATTAACCGTAGTATCTTGATCGCCATACTCCAATAATGTTTCAAAGATATTTTCTGTTACTTTGAATGTTTCACCTTCTGTTGTTGAGATTGGATCAAGAGAAGTAGAATCTCCGCTACGTCCATAAACGAGTGTGTCTTTTTTCGCGGATTCGCTGCTGCCGCTGTCACCGCTGTCAGTGCTGTTAGTGCTGTTAGTGCTTCCAGCAGGTTCATTTGATTTGCCGCTGCAGCCAACTAGAAACATACTAATGGCTAATATAGAAATCAGCAGCATTTTGAAAGTCTTTGTCCTCATGTGCATTTTCCCCCATTTTTTTTTTATATCATAAGTGCTGCTTGCTACTTGTTATACAAGTGACATGCAACATAATGACCGTTTAGATTGTGTTCCTCTGGTCTAGTCGTTTTACATATATCCATACACTGTGCACACCGAGTATGGAATGCACATCCTGATGGCGGATTTGAAGGGCTTGGAAGCTCACCCTGAATTAATATTGTTTCCCTCTTCATATCAGGATCCGGTATAGGAACCGCAGAAAGAAGCGCCTGTGTATAGGGATGCTTCGGATTCTCATACAGCTCTTCACTTTCGGCCAACTCTATTAATCTACCTAAATACATCACACCAACCCGGTTGCTAATATGTCGGACAACTCCTAAATCGTGGGCGATAAATATATATGTAAGCTGAAATTCCTTTTGGATATCTTTCATTAAGTTAAGAACTTGGGCTTGGATCGAAACATCGAGTGCTGAAACAGGCTCGTCTGCGATAATAAGCTTGGGCTTTGTCATAAGAGCTTTAGCAATTCCAATCCGCTGGCGCTGCCCACCGCTGAACTGGTGCGGGTATCTTTTCGCATGGTAGCTGCTCAAGCCCACAACTTCAAGCATCTCCTTAACTTGCTTTTTTCGTTCCTCTTTCGTACCGATGCCATGTACAATTAATGGTTCCTCTAATATCTGCTCAATTGAATGGCGCGGATTCAATGATGCATATGGGTCTTGGAATACCATTTGGATATCCCTGCGTGTCTTTCTAAGTTCTGATTTACTCATACTTGTAATCTCTTTATCTTCGAAAACAACCCTGCCGTCGCTTGCTTCTATTAATCGCATGAGCAGCCTTCCTGTTGTCGATTTCCCGCAACCGCTTTCACCAACGATTCCAAGAGTCTCTCCCTTATTCACATAAAAAGAAACATCATCGACAGCCTTCACTTCTCCCTTTTTCCTGCCTAATATCCCCCCCGTTATCGGGAAATACTTTTTCAGGCCATTTACCTCAAGAAGTAACTCCGACATGTTCATCACTCCTCTCCCTCAATGTATGTAGTAAACACCGGACCTTATGCCCATCCGTCTCCATTATATTTAATTCAGGGGATTCTTCATGGCAGCGGTCAAATACCTCCGAACACCTTGCCGCAAACCTACATCCTTTATGAACCGTTCCGGGTGTCGGTACATTTCCTGGAATACTATAAAGGCGATCTTTCTTTCCTCTTAAATCAGGCACTGATTTCAACAGACCCTTCGTATATGGATGCTGAGGATTCTTCAAAATCGTTCGAACATCCCCCTGCTCAACGATTTGGCCTGAGTACATTACTATCACTAGTTCACAAATTTCTGCAACTACACCTAAATCGTGAGTGATGAGAATGATAGATGTGTTAGTTTTTTCGTTTAAATCCTTCATAAGCGCAAGAATTTGTGCCTGGATTGTTACATCAAGAGCAGTTGTCGGCTCGTCCGCAATTAACACCCTCGGATTGCAGGCCATCGCCATCGCAATCATCACTCTTTGTCTCATTCCGCCAGATAACTGATGCGGATACTCAGAGATAATTCCTTCCGCTCTTGGGATTCCAACAAGCTTAAGCAGTTCTATGCTTCTAGCCTTTGCCGCACTTTTTGATGTTGCAGTATGTAAACGAATAGCCTCCATTAACTGGTTTCCAATTGTAAAAAGGGGATTCAGTGAAGTCATTGGCTCCTGAAAAATCATCGAAATTTGATTCCCGCGGATTTTTCTCCATTCTTTTTCAGAGATATTTTTTAAATCCTTTCCTTCAAAAATAATTTCGCCGTTTTCAATTTTACCCGGAGGAGAAGGAATCAATCCCATCGTTGTTAATGAGGTTACACTTTTCCCGCTTCCTGATTCTCCAACAATTCCTAAAATCTCACCCTCGTTCAATTCGAAACTGACTCCATCAATTGCTGGTACAAACTTTTTTCCTGTTTGAAACGATACCTTTAAATCCTTTATTTGAAGAATAGGTTTTTTACTCATATTCACACCTACTTTAAATTTCTTATTTTATTATAACGTCACAAATATTATGAATATGCCAAATCTTTTAATAATTATGACATATGTGAGTAAAATGGTTTGTCGAAATTTATCCTGCGAATAGATTTTTTTACTCCCTAAATTGAGAGCCTAGCTTTCTAACTAGGAAGGCGATTTTTTACACAAAACCAATAACAATACTTAAACGAATATATTTTCTTTTTTGCTATTCTATTACTCATCGTATAAAAAACTTTTTTAATTTATTTATTTAATTACCTTTTCCATTCATTAAAGGAGTCAATTTGATGCTTACAAACAGTTGTAAAAGCTTTCAGCTAATACCTTCATCGTTATCTCGGTAAAGCGTTAAAGTAGCGGTACATAGGACAATCTGGATTAAAGGCTGTTCTATTACTGACAA
Organism: Bacillus sp. JJ1532; assembly: GCF_036965085.1. NCBI lineage: Bacteria > Bacillati > Bacillota > Bacilli > Caryophanales > Bacillaceae > Bacillus > Bacillus sp. JJ1532. The sequence continues at coordinate 162,552 of NZ_JBALOW010000003.1, read as the reverse complement.
TAAAAAGCTCCGGCAGCCATAAAGGCTTACCGGAGCATTTTTCACTTATTTTATTCCCCCATAGATCGGATCGTCTGCCCACCGTTTTTCCATTTCTTCCGGTGTATAGATAATCCGCATGGGATTTCCGCCGACGAAGGAGCCAGCAGGTACATCCTTGTGCACTAGTGTGCCGGCTGAGACGATGGCGCCGTCTCCAATTTTGATGCCAGGCAGGATCGTGGAATTGGCACCGATCATCACTTCACTGCCAATTTCCACCGGCCCCAGTCTATATTCTTTAATCAAATATTCGTGTGCGAGAATCGTTGTGTTGTAGCCGATAACCGTGTTCCTGCCGACACTGATTTTTTCGGGGAACATAACGTCAAGCATCACCATGAGGGCAAATGACGTCTGTTCACCAACCTTCATTTTCAGAAAGGTGCGATAAAGCCAATTTTTCATCCCCAAGAAAGGGGTGTAGCGAGCTAGCTGAATGACAGCGAAGTTTTTCACTACCTTCCAGAATGGAACGGTTTTATACACATGCCAAAGGGAATTGCCTCCCTCTACTGGAAAGCGTTCCGTTCTCCTCATCCTTTATTAACCTTTAAAATATCGAGTAAATCTTCCATATGATCTATTAGATAATCTGGATCAAATCCTTCTAAAAACTGTTTCCCTTTTAAACTCCACGCAACGCCAACAGTTTGGGTGCCCGCATTTTTCCCTCCTAAAATATCATGGGAATTATCGCCAACCATCATCGCTTCTTCTGGATTTGCTTGGAGCTGTTCTAATGCTTTTAAAATCGGCTCCGGATCAGGCTTCGGATTTTGAACATGATCTAAAGCAACGACCACATCGAAAAATTGATCGAGCTTTGTTAGAGCAAGGCCCATTTTTACCGTTATCATCCCCTTCGTAGTGACAATCCCGATTTTGTAGCCTGCTTCCTTTAAAGTGCGAATCGTTTCAAAGACGCCCGGAAATTCCTTTACAAGCAGGTCATGATTCGTGATATTGAAATCCTTGTAAGCTTCAATCATTTCCTCCACTTTTTCCGGATTAACCGATTCAAATGTTTCCCTAAGTGTCGGTCCCATGAAAGGCAATACATCCTCCCGCTTATAGCGATCCGGATAATAGCTTCCTAACACATGTAAAAAAGAAGATATGATTAGTTCATTTGTATCGATTAATGTCCCATCTAAATCAAATAAGATTGTATTAACTTGAGTGCTCATATACGGTTTCCTTTCTTTTTTCCAAATCTATTCGGTTCCAGATGAATGAAACAATTAATGTTAATAAAATGGCAACCCCTAAGCGAATGAGCAGAAGGGGAAGCACCGGTATGCCGAGCGGAACAAATATCAACGTATCTTCCACAACGGCATGACAGGCGACCAGGAATATAAATGCAATCGTTACATCCTTTTTGCTGACCCCGTCCTCTTTTACCGCCTGAATCATAACTCCCGCTCCGAAGGCAAGACCGAATAATAATCCAGCAGCTAGCGTGGTTGAGGTGTTTTCTTTCATCCCTAGCGCTTTCGTGACAGGCGCCATCCATTTTGAAAAAACAGCCAGCCAGTTTAAATCCTTCAAAAATTGAATAACAATCATGAGCGGAATGACAATGATGGCAAGCTGCAATATGCCTAGTCCCGCCTTTTGCAGGGCATCCAGCAGAATGGCTGTCCAGCCCGAAAGCTCCTCTTCCTTAACCGGAATCATCCCATATTTCGCTATTTCCGAACCACCATGCCAAACTAAATTAATGGCGATGGCAGAAATGATGGCTAATCCAACTCTAACAGCCACAATGATCCAGAGCTTCACACCAACTTTCGCCGCTACACTGGACTCAATCAGCAGGTTATGAGAAAAGGACAGCATTACAGCAATAATAAATACTTCCTTGACTGTTAAATCCAATGTTAATATGGCTCCAATTCCAGCGAAGAGATTCAGCATATTCCCCAAAACGAGAGGAATCGCTGCATCACCTGGCAAGCCAATAAGATTCATCAGCGGCGTAATCAGCTTTATGATCCATGGCAGGACAGGGGTGTGCTGTAGAATGGCGACAATTAATGTGACAGGAAAGATAACTTTCCCCAACGTCCAAGTTGTCTTTAAGCCGGCCTTTATCCCCTTTTTGGACGATTCAAGCAACATTTCTTTTCTCCCTTTTTCTTTAATATCGGTAACTTTCGCAAATAAATTGGTCGAATTAATACTTATAGCGTCAGTTCCGATTTTTTTCCGACTATACCTTTAATAACGTTATGCACCATTGTCTAAATAACGCACTTTTGCATAACCTTTCATCCGTCTTAATACTAGTAAAATAATGGCACCCACGATAAGGACAATGGAAATAGTTTGTGCCACTCTCAGCTGCTCAGTGAGCATTAAACTGTCTGTCCGCAGGCCCTCGACAAAAAAGCGGCCGATTGAATACCAGATGACATAGCTGAGAAAAAGCTCCCCGCGGCGCAGATTGACTCTTCTTAATAACAAGAGGATAGCAAATCCGGCAAAGTTCCAAAGCGATTCATATAAAAAAGTTGGATGATAGTAAGTTCCATTAATATACATTTGATTAATGATGAATTCCGGCAGGTGCAAGCCTTCAAGGAAAGATCGAGTCACTTCCCCGCCATGGGCTTCCTGGTTCATAAAGTTTCCCCATCTGCCAATAGCCTGCCCTAATATAATACTAGGGGCCGCAATATCCGCGAGCTTCCAAAATGAAACATTTCGCTTTTTGGCAAATACGTAGGCGGTGATCACAGCTCCAATCAAGGCTCCGTGAATAGCAATGCCACCTTCCCATATTTTCACTATGTCGCCTGGGTTTTGACTATAATAGCCCCATTGAAAAATAACATAGTAGATTCGTGCCGATATAATCGCAATCGGAATGGCAAAAAGCATTAAATCTGCAAATAGGTCCTTCTGCATTCCCCTTTTCTCTGCTTCCCTCATTACTAGAATTAAGGCTAAGGCAATGCCGACACCGATAATAATCCCGTACCAGCGAATCTCAAGCGGCCCTAGAGAAATCGCAATCGGGTTAAGCGGCTGTATCATTGATTCCATAGTCATTGCTCCTTTATAGTTCAATTTTTTCTAACCAAAACTTAATAAGTGCGGTAATCCTTTAGGTGGCGCATTTTTACAAACATGTCCACCCGAGAAAAAATACAAATCCATCAAATTGTCCACGAACGGTGCCTCGCACCTAAGCTTATTCTTTGCTGTCATCCATGACGTCTGCGAGGCGACTACTGAATTGCTCTGCGGCATTAACGCCCATGCGTTTCAAGCGGTAATTCATCGCTGCCACTTCAATAATAACTGCCAGGTTTCGTCCAGGGCGAACCGGAATCGTGATCTTGGGAACATCCATATCAATGATTTTCATTTTGTCTTCATCCAGCCCAAGCCGTTCATATTGCTTTTTTGAATCCCATATCTCTAGGTCCATCACGATCGAGATTCGTTTATTGCTTAGAACAGCCCCAGCCCCAAACAATGTCATCACATTAATAATCCCAAGACCGCGAATTTCCAGTAAATGCTCGATTAGTTCTGGTGAAGTGCCGACAAGGGTATATTCATCCTCCTGTCTAATTTCCACACAGTCATCAGCCACTAACCGATGTCCGCGTTTTACAAGCTCTAAGGCCGTTTCGCTTTTACCGACCCCGCTCTTCCCTGTAATGAGCACTCCGACCCCGTACACATCGACAAGTACGCCATGGACGGCAGTTGTCGGAGCCAGTTTACTTTCCAGATAATTCGTCAGCAAACTAGAAAATCTCGTTGTTTTTTGGGTCGTTCTTAAGAGGGGGACTGATTCGCGCTTTGAAGCGACAATTAACTCTTCAGGAACCTCAAGGCCTCTTGAGATGATAATCCCAGGTGTAATGTCGGTGCATAACCGTTCAAAGCGAAGCTGACGATCGATCACTCTTAACTTTTCAGTGAATGTGAGCTCTGTTTTTCCAATCAACTGTATTCTATCTGCCGGATAGAATTCGAAATATCCCGCTACTTCAATACCGGGCCTGGAAATATCACTCGTAGTAATCGGCCGGTTGATCCCCTCTTCCCCGCTAATTAACTCAAGGCCAAATTTATCTACAATGTCTTTAGTACAGACCTTTGCCATTCCCATTACCTCCTATTGAAAAGGGGTGGAGCTGGAGCTGCCATGCATGTAACCCCCATTACTACAATAAAAATTAGCTATCCTACATCGTCTTGTTCAGAAATTCAGTTACATATGGTGAGAAATTTTTAGCATATCATCTATTTTAGCACTTTTTAATAAAGAACCAAATTCTACAATCTGAAACACGAGAAAAAAATGCGCCTGTTCGCGCTCATTTTTCCATTTCAAAATAGACAGCATGATATAAATGATTTTATAATAAAATGAATATGATCCACGATAGATATATTGTTTTTCTATAAAAAATTTCAAAAAGATGATGAATGAAAGCTATTCTTGGTGGCAGCCTTCCTAGTAATAACAGAATCAAGAATATGGAATAAGAATGAATGACACCTAAGGAGGAACCGAATGAAAATTATCAGAACCACCAGCTATGAAGAAATGAGCTTGAAAGCAGCGGAAATCATGATTGACCGAATCCGAAATAATCCTGAAATCACACTTGGTCTTGCAACTGGCAGTACACCAAAAGGGGTTTACCAAAAGCTAATCGAGGACCATGTGCAAAACCAGACTTCCTATAAAAAAATTACAACCGTCAATCTGGACGAGTATGTTGGAATTGATGAACATGATCCGAATAGCTACCATTATTTTATGAAGGAACAGCTTTTAGACCATATTGACATCCCGCCTTCACAAACACATCTGCCAAATGGGATGGCAGAGAATTTGCATGAAGAATGTGCAAAATATGAGGCTTTGATTGAATCCTTTGGAGGAATAGGATTACAGTTGCTTGGCATCGGAGAAAATGGGCATATCGGTTTTAATGAACCCGGTACACCGTTTACTAGTAAAACCCATATGATTGAGCTTGAGGAAAATACGCGGCAAGCGAATGCAAGATTTTTTAATTCTCTTGAGGAAGTTCCTACTCATGCCGTTACGATGGGAATTGCTACGATTATGGCTAGTAAAGAAATTATTCTGCTTGCTTCAGGAAAGTCCAAAGCCAAAGCGATTAGCCAGTTGATAAGCGGGGAGATTGATGAAAGTATTCCTGCCTCAGCGCTTAAGAACCACCCGAATTTCACCATTATTGCTGATGACGAAGCATTAAAATTTGTATAAAGTAAAACTTCTATCAGTGGGGATTTACAGCTTCTTAATCTGTGATAAACATCTTGAAGAGATGGCATATGATGCTGTCTCTTTTTCTGTTTTCCCCTGCACCCATGTCCTTTTCAAGCTTTCATTCATATTATAAGGGTAGATAGCTTAATTTTTACAGAATGTAGCAGTTTCGAGAAAAAATAGAAAGGAGCAGCGAAATGAAAATAATGCTGGATGCTGGTCATGGATTTAATACGGCTGGAAAACGCAGCCCGGATGGTATGCAGGAGTATGAATTTACAAGGGCTGTAGCCAATTATGCACGGCCTCTGCTAGAAACCTATCAAAATACCACTGTTTATTTTGCACACTCAGACAATCTGGATGTCCCTCTTCAAGAGCGGACAGATCAAGCGAATGAGTTAGAAGTCGATGTATATGTGGCGATTCATGCAAATGCCTATGGAACGACTTGGAATGCAGCAAATGGGATTGAAACCTATGTGAATATTGGAAAGCCTAAGGATGCCTATGAACTCGCTCAGAAAATCCAACAGAATTTAGTGATTGCCACAGGATTAAGCGATCGCGGGGTCAAAACTGCCGATTTTCACGTTCTCAGGGAAACTAATATGACGGCTGTCTTAACGGAATGTGGTTTTATGACAAACCGTCAAGAAGCTTCCTTATTGCAGACCGAAACTTACCGGAAAACCTGTGCCGAGGCAATCGTAAAGGCTCTCACAGATCAATACAACCTTAAATTAAAAACCAGTGACAGCACCAATAAGGAACAGCCTTCAGCAAAAAATGGACTTTATAAAGTCCAGGTCGGTGCCTTCAAGGACAAGAAAAACGCAGAGGAACTGGCACAGGCTTTAAAAAAGCTTGGATATTCACCGTTCGTTTATTTTGAATAAAGAAAAGAGGCTGACAGATGAGTCAGCCTTTCTTTTTCTTATCTTTAGCAGGCTCAAGCACTGCTTTTTGAATGATTAAATTCGCTATGGACATGATCACTGCCATGAGTAAAGCTGTTCCAAAACCCTCGATTTCAAATGAACTTCCCATAATGTCGTCAGTAATCATCAGCGTGACCGCATTGATAACAAACAGAAACAACCCTAACGTTACTAAAGTGACTGGCAATGTTAAAATGATTAAAATCGGTCGAACGAGGACATTTAATATCGAGAGGATCGCACTTGCCCCAACAGCTGCACCGAAGCTTGATACATAAAAGGATTCATCTAAAAAACCTGCTATCGCCACAAACAGTATGGCATTAATTAGTACTCCTGCAACCCATCTCATATTAAAACACCCCGTCATTTAAGCTCTCTATGTTTAAAAATCAACTGATTTTGCTTTATTGATATGAATGGCACCTGTTTTCGTTTCAGCTTTTAGCCGTAAAGACTGCTCTGATTGGTTTACGGATTGGAAGCGAAGCACTTTTTGAATCACATCGCTTTTATCCTCAACGATTTGGATCCCGTCTAGATTGACATGCAAGCTTCCGAAATTTGTTTTTAACTCTCCATTAACTGTTAAATGATTCGGAACTTGCAATTCAATTTTCCCAGCCACAGCCTTCGCATCAATGACATCACATTTACCATCCTGAACAGCGCAGAAAACATCGCCATTAATAGAGTGAAGATCGATTTTTTCAAAAGCGCCATCCACATGGATTGCTCCATTCAGCGTTTCGACTTCAATTTGTTCAATATGGCTCTTTTGAATAGTAATTTGTCCATTAGCCGTTTCGACTTCAGTATACTTGCCATTCATATTTTGAATTGAAATTTTTCCATTAGCCGTTTTGGCTTTAAAGGTATTTGCCGTTAATTGCTGGCTGTCGATGGACCCATTAAACAGGCGAATCTTTACCTTATCATATTCCGTTTGAGGAATATAAATAACCGCATCTACTTTCATCCACTTTTGCTGTGTAGCAAAACGAAGCTTTTGACCCTCAACCGCAAAAGTAACATCATTTAAAAAGTTCCGTCGTGCTTCTTCCTGAGTTTCTACCCGGTACACCTTCGCCTTGCACTCAATTCGCACGTCCTTCTGGTCCCAAGGCAGAACCTCCATTTTTCCATTCGCAATATCCACATCTACATCCTTGAAGGAAACATCCCCTTGTTGGAATATATGTGTTATTTCTACAGATTGACCAAAGTTAAAGTCCAAATCCATGTCCTTGATTTTTTTAAAGGCCGAGTCTACAAAATCCAAAATTTTATCCTTTGCAGATTGAAACTTGTAATTGAATGGCTCTTCTTTTTTCGCTTCGTCAAATTTTACAGCAGTAGAAATCTCCTGAAAAAGGTCACCCTTCTTGCCTTCCGCTGATTTACCTGTTTTCTCAAGCTCTTCTAATAGAAAAAGAGCCTCATCCACAGTCAGCTTGCCATCTTCCACCATTTTAAGTATCCGTTTGCGTTCAGCTTGCATATCGATCCCTCCAGCTAAATATGTTTATTTTTATGCTAAAAAGTGTTTCCCGTAAAAATCTGGATGCCTTTAATTATATTCCAAACTGCTACAATGAGACTAAGAACAACCGTAAATAGGACACTCCCGATGAACAGGATTGGAAACTCTGAGTGATTCATCCCTATCTGTGTAATCGCTGCGTAAACAATCACTGGAACCGGGATCAGCAAAATGAGATGGGACAAAAACGCCTTTTTCGCGTGATACTTCGTTCTTTGATCCTCCGTTGCAAAAAATAAAACAAGCGGAAAAAGAATCCCTGCAAACAAAACACTTAAATAGCTTAGTCCTGATAATACTTTACTCGTCTCCATTGCCAACAGCTCCTTCCCCACTATTTACGAAAATAGATAGAGAAGGTTTCACTTTTTATAAACTCATTTATAAAAATTTTTCTATTTGTCCTTTCTATATGATTACATTTATGAAACAAAAAAAACCGTCTATAATTATGACGGCTTTCCAAATTCATGATAGCAGATTAACTTGCTGCAAGTATTCCCATTGATTGAGGTTTAACTTTATTTAAAGGCCGCAACTAAGTCGATTCGAGGGGCTTCCTTTCTTTTTACCTCATCAATCTTATGGACAAACATTTGAAACACCTTTCGTTTTTCATCTAGATCCTTTATGTACTCTCGTAGCTCGTTATATTTTTCTTCAAATGGCTTATGATATCTTTCACGGATATTTTCAATGATTTCATCGTTCACAGTCGATTGGATGACCTGCTTTGTGATGCCATATTTATACGTATAAACCTTTAATTCCTTCATGATTTCTTCATACTCTAGATTGATCTGGTCAAGAACTTCCGAAATATCCTCTTTCCACTCTTCTAAAGATTTCTCCAAATATGCTTCCAAGTTAACCCTCCTCAATATATTTTTTTACGGATAGAGTTGTCCTTGTCCCCATTATAACGGAATAGATTTACACGAACGTTTCTATTGGATTACAATGCGTTATCATTGGAATAAAAAACAGCACTGTTCACACAGTGCTGCATCCTAAATTATATTATACGTTCGATACACTAGCTTCCTTCTCTTCAATTTGCTTTTGCATTCTTAGTCGATCGCGTTCTAAGATGGGTTTTAGATATTTTCCTGTATAGGATGCTGGAACTTCGGCTACCTGTTCAGGAGTACCGGTGGCGATGATCGTTCCGCCTTTGTCTCCGCCCTCTGGTCCGAGATCGATGATATAATCTGCCGCTTTAATGACATCTAAATTATGTTCAATAACTAAAACGGTATCTCCGTTTTCCACGAGACGCTGCAGGACAACGAGCAAGCGAGAAATATCATCAACATGCAGACCAGTAGTCGGCTCATCCAGAATATAGAGCGATCGCCCAGTTGAACGGCGATGCAGTTCAGAGGCAAGCTTGACACGCTGAGCCTCACCACCGGAAAGAGTGGTGGCAGGCTGCCCGAGCTTTACATAGCCAAGTCCAACATCATAAATCGTTTGGAGCTTACGGCTGATTTTTGGTATATTTTCGAAAAACACGACCGCATCCTCCACAGTCATGTCGAGAATTTCAGAAATGTTTTTTCCTTTATATTGAACTTCCAGCGTCTCCCGATTATATCGTTTGCCATGACAAACCTCGCATGGGACATATACATCAGGCAGGAAATGCATTTCAATTTTGATGATTCCATCTCCACGGCAAGCTTCACAGCGTCCGCCTTTTACGTTAAAGCTAAAACGTCCTTTTTTATAGCCGCGGACCTTTGCTTCATTTGTTACTGAAAAGACATCACGAATATCATCGAACACACCCGTATAGGTAGCTGGGTTTGAGCGCGGTGTCCGGCCAATTGGCGATTGGTCAATATCGATGACTTTATCTAAGTGCTCAATCCCCTTTATTTCCTTATGCTCCCCAGGCTTTGTCTTCGCTCTATTGAGCTTTTGCGCCAAGGATTTATGAAGAATTTCGTTGATTAATGTACTTTTCCCTGATCCGGAAACACCTGTGACAGAAATGAAAGTACCGAGTGGAATTTTGACACTGACATTCTTCAGGTTATTTTCCTTTGCCCCTTTAATTTCAATAAAACGGCCATCATTTTTTCGGCGCTCGACCGGAAGCGGAATGAACTTTTTCCCCGAAAGATACTCACCCGTCAAAGATTGAGGATCATTCATAACTTCCTCTGGAGTTCCGGCAGAAATAATTTCTCCTCCGTGGACGCCAGCGCCTGGACCAATATCGATTAAGTAATCAGCCGCCATCATCGTATCCTCGTCATGCTCAACAACAATAAGCGTATTTCCGATATCACGCATATTTTTCATCGTGTCAATTAAGCGGTCATTATCACGCTGATGCAGGCCAATCGAAGGCTCATCCAAAATGTAAAGCACACCCGTTAATCGTGAACCAATTTGAGTAGCTAACCGGATTCGCTGGGCTTCCCCTCCTGATAGCGTTCCTGCAGCGCGGCTTAAAGTCAGATAATCAAGTCCTACATTGACTAAAAAGCCAAGACGTTCTTTTATTTCGCCAAAAATCAGATTGGCGATTTTCATTTCTTTTTCAGATAGTTTCAGATGTTCAAAGAAATGATAGGCTTCCTCTACGGACAGCTCTGTTATTTTGCCGATATGTTGATCAGAAATGAGAACAGCAAGTGTTTCCTTTTTTAAACGATAGCCTTTACATGCTGGACATGGCTTCTGGCCCATATATTTTTCCATTTGCTCACGAATATAGTCAGAGCTTGTTTCTTTATAACGGCGCTCGACATTTCTGATAACCCCTTCAAATTCAATGAGCCCTTCTCTAACTTGTCCAAAATCATTTTCGTAATGGAAAAATATCTTTTCTCCATTGGAGCCATATAAAATTTTTTCAAGGAGATGCTCAGGAATGTCCTTTACCGGAATATCCATTTCAATCCCATAATGGGTACAAACAGCCTCTAGCAGCTGAGGATAGTATTGTGAACTTGTCGGCTCCCATGGTGCAATAGCATGCTGGCGCAATGATAAATCCGAATTAGGAATAATTAAATCCACATCGACCTCGAGCTTAGATCCAAGCCCATCACATTCAGTACAAGCTCCAAATGGGCTGTTAAAGGAAAACATCCGCGGCTCTAGCTCCCCAATAGAAAATCCACAATGAGGACAGGCGTGATTTTCACTAAATAGCAGCTCTTCTTCGCCAATAACATCAATAAGCACTTTTCCGCTTCCAAGCTTCAAAGCTGTTTCAATCGAATCAGCCAGACGAGCAGAAACGCCGTCTTTCACAACAATTCTGTCTATAACTACCTCAATTGAATGTTTTTTATTCTTTTCAAGCTCAATTTCCTCGCCAAGATCAAGCATATCTCCATCAACTCTGACCCGGACAAACCCTTGCTTCTTTACTTCATCCAAAACTTTGACATGTGTGCCTTTTCTTCCAGAAACAATAGGGGCAAGCACTTGAAGCTTTGTTCGCTCAGGGTATTCAAGAATGCGGTCCACCATCTGTTCAATCGTTTGGGAAGAGATTTCAATCCCATGATTTGGACAAGTGGGACGCCCAACTCTTGCATATAATAATCTTAAATAATCATATATTTCCGTCACTGTTCCAACGGTCGAGCGGGGGTTTCGGCTCGTTGTCTTTTGATCAATCGAAATGGCCGGAGACAATCCTTCGATGGCATCTACATCGGGTTTATCCATTTGTCCAAGAAATTGGCGTGCATAGGCAGATAAGGATTCCACATATCTGCGCTGCCCTTCTGCATAAATCGTGTCAAAGGCAAGTGAGGACTTTCCAGATCCAGAAAGCCCTGTCAGCACAACTAATTTATCCCTCGGAATGGTGACATCAATATTTTTCAAATTATGTGCTCTGGCGCCTTTTACAATTATATTTTCCATCGCCATTTATACGTCATCCTTCCGCTTTCAGCTCTAAAATCAAATCACGAAGCTCAGCAGCACGTTCAAAATTGAGTGCTTTTGCTTCTTCCTTCATTTCTTTTTCCATTACTTGAATTAGTTTTTCTCTTTCCTTCTTATTAAGCTTGCCAATTTTTGCTGATACTTTATATTCTTCCTGATCCTCCGCAGCAATTGTGGCACGGATTACATCACGGATTTCCTTTTGAATCGTTTGAGGAGTGATGCCATGCTTTTGATTGTATTCTTCTTGAATGGAACGGCGCCGTTTTGTTTCGCTAATCGCTAATTCCATTGAATTTGTCATTTTATCTGCGTACATAATCACATGACCGTTTGCATTTCGCGCCGCCCTACCGATTGTCTGTATAAGTGAACGCTCAGAACGGAGGAAGCCTTCCTTGTCTGCATCAAGAATGGTCACTAATGAAACTTCCGGAATATCAAGCCCCTCTCTCAAAAGGTTGATTCCAACTAGAACATCATAAGTACCAAGGCGCAGCTCACGAATAATTTCAATTCGCTCTAAGGTTTTAACTTCAGAATGCAAATATTGCACCTTAATGCCGATTTCCTTTAAATAATCCGTTAAGTCTTCTGACATTTTTTTCGTCAAGGTGGTAATAAGCACACGCTCATTTCGCTTGATTCGGTCTTGGATTTCTCCGATTAAATCATCAATTTGCCCTTCAATCGGCCGAACTTCGATGATTGGATCAAGCAGCCCAGTCGGCCGGATAATTTGCTGAATCATTTCCGGTGTGTGCTCAATCTCGTATGGGCCAGGAGTTGCAGATACGTAGACAATTTGGTTAATATGCTTTTCAAATTCATTAAACGTCAAAGGCCGATTATCTAATGCTGAAGGCAGGCGGAAACCATGTTCCACGAGCACCGATTTTCTCGCCTGGTCCCCATTATACATCCCGCGAATCTGCGGAAGGGTGACATGGGACTCGTCAATAACGACAAGCAGGTCCTCTGGGAAAAAGTCCATTAATGTATACGGCGTAGAACCTGGAGGCCTTAAAGTTAAATGTCTTGAGTAGTTTTCGATCCCAGAGCAAAAGCCCATTTCTCTCATCATTTCAAGATCATACCGAGTCCGCTGTTCAAGGCGCTGAGCCTCGAGAAGCTTATCATTCTCTCGCATTTCCTTCAGCTTGACTTCCAATTCTTCCTCGATGCTTTGAATGGCCACTCGCATTTTTTCCTCACGAGTTACGAAGTGGGACCTTGGAAAAATCGCTACATGCTCGCGGTCCCCGATGATTTCGCCTGTCAGTGAATCCACCTCGCGAATGCGGTCAATTTCATCCCCGAAAAACTCCACACGAATACAGCGCTCATCCTTTGAAGCCGGGATAATTTCCACTACATCGCCGCGCACTCGGAAAGTCCCGCGCTGAAAAGCGATATCATTTCTTTCATATTGAATATCCACAAGTCTGTGGAGAAGCTGATTTCTTTCAATCTCCATTCCTGTTCGAAGAGATAAAACAAGCTCCCTGTATTCTTCCGGAGAACCTAAACCATAAATGCAAGACACACTGGCAATAATAACAACATCTTTCCGTTCAAATAATGAAGAGGTCGCTGAATGGCGAAGCTTATCAATCTCATCATTAATACTTGCATCTTTTTCGATAAATGTGTCGGTCTGTGGTACATAAGCTTCTGGCTGATAATAATCATAATAGCTGACGAAATATTCAACCGCATTATCCGGAAAAAATTCTTTAAACTCACTATAAAGCTGGCCAGCAAGTGTTTTATTATGAGCAATAATCAGAGTTGGCCGGTTGACCTCTTTGATCACATTTGAAATTGTGAAGGTCTTTCCAGTCCCAGTCGCTCCTAGTAATGTTTGATGCTTTTTGCCGGATCTGAGCCCCTTAACAAGCTGTTTAATCGCTTCTGGCTGATCTCCTTGGGGAGTATATTTTGAGACTAGTGTAAATTGGTCCTTCATAAGAAGCCTCCCATTTTTTCTTCTCTATTAAAAAACCTAACATCCTTTAAGCAGGTGTAGGGGATATGTGTTTTCTCAGTTGATTAAATATATGAATTTACGTAAAACATTCTATAAACATTCTACCACAAAGCAATGAAAACTAACCACTAATATACGAACGGATATTCGATTATTTTTTAAAATATATTAGGGAAGGTACTAATTATAGGAAAAGGGGAGGAATTTTTAGCGAGGATTTTGTTAATCAACGTATTAAATGTTTTCACCAAATACAAAAGCCTGCCAAAACAACGGCAGGCTAATATTTTTCTATTTATTATTTTTTTCATTCTCCTGTATTGAGTAGAATATCTCAATAGCTTTAACGACATTGTTTCGGGCAATGCGGGAGGCCTCTTCTTTATTTTTCTCTTCAAGGGCCTTCAATATGGCTTCATGCTCCTCAATAGACTCCGGAGTTAGAATAATGGAGTTGTGAAAATAAAGCCTGCGCACATGTGACAGAAGATTTGAAACGGTACTAGAGATATACGAATTGTCGGTTACATCGACAATGCTTTGGTGAAATTCTTCATCAAGTTTTAATGCCGCGTAAGAATCACCCGATTTTACAGCCTCTGCAAATTGATTATTAAGCTCACGAAGAGATTCAATCTGTTCCTGACTAATAATCGGTGTCGCTAATTCTGTAGCTAAAGCTTGCAGCGCTCCTAATGGCGGCAAGATTTTGCTAATATCCTCTTGGTTTACTGATGTAACTTGAGTTCCCACTCCGGGGTACATTTCAACAAACCCTTGAAAGCTGAGCAGCTGTAAAGCCTCTCTAATGGGAGTTCGGCTTACGCCTAAGCTTTTTGCAAGATCCGCATCATGCAACTTTTCTTTAGGATGCAAAGTCCCGTCAATAATCCATTCTAGAATTTGAGAGTAGGCACGCTTTTTTGCGGACATCCGAATAGGAGTGGAATAATTAGCAGGAATCGGCATATAATTACCCCCTTCGTCATTTTAGAAAATTTCATCATGCCTATAAGTTAAACGCTTACATTTTCAGATAATAGTTTTATTATATTAGACTAATAATAAGAATACAATATATTACAAATAAAATACAACCATTTCCCCTATCAATCTTGTAAAAAGTATTTTTATATAATTTTATTTTCAGAAATATATTGCATACACATAGTCCATATGATATATTTTCTTTAATAAAATTATCAGCCTTTGTATTTTGAGCAGGATGAAAAGAATATTCAAATAATTTTATCTCCTTTGAAAAAACAAAAATCAGACGTTTGCTTTTACTCAATTTACAATAATAAAAATATTATAATAACTTACTGATCTGATTTGGGATTCATAGATGAATAGACAAAAAAATCTCCCTATCAGAACTGCAGTCCATTATTTATGTAAACAGGAGGGAATTCATTATGTCATCAAGAGGGTCATTTTCATTTTTGATTGCTGCAGGTTTTATGCTATTTGCTTTATTCTTTGGGGCTGGGAACTTAATTTTCCCCGTCATGCTTGGGCAAATGGCAGGTGAAAATGTGTGGGCAGCTAATGCCGGATTTATCGTAACTGGCGTAGGCTTGCCATTTCTAGGAATATTAGCTTTAGGCTTTTCAGGTAAAAGTGATTTGCAATCATTAGCAAGCCGTGTGAACCCAGCTTACGGAGTTTTCTTTACAGTGGCTCTATATTTATCAATTGGTCCATTATTTGCTATACCAAGAACAGGCACAGTTTCTTACGAAATTGGCATTAAACCATTTATTGGTGAAACGAACAGTGTCCTGCCGTTAATCATTTTCTCCATTATCTTTTTCGGAGTTACGTTATTCTTTTCATTAAAGGCTTCTAAGCTTGTAGATATTGTTGGAAAAATATTAACGCCATTATTATTAATTTTTATTGCCATTCTTATTGTTGTAGTATTTATTAACCCAATCGGACAAATTCAAGCTCCTACTGAAACTTATATGGAAAATGCCTTTTTTAAAGGATTCCAAGAGGGCTACTTGACGATGGATGCACTTGCTGCGTTTGTATTCGGTATCATCGTCATCAATACAATGAAAGATAGAGGCGCACAAACGAAGAAACAAATTATGACTTCTAGTATGAAGGTTGCTTTCATTGCAGCTGGCCTATTGGCGGTCATTTATTCATCCCTTGCCTATATGGGCGCATCTAGCGTTGAAGGACTTGGGCATTTAGAAAACGGTGGGGAGATTCTTGCTGCAGTCTCTACCCATTATTTCGGTTCATTCGGGAAAGTGTTATTAGCGCTTATTGTTATTGCTGCGTGTTTAACAACAAGTATTGGTCTGATTACAGCATGTGCTTCCTATTTTAATAAACTAGCACCAAGTATTTCTTATACAAAGTGGGCTGTTATCTTCTCCGTTTTTAGCACGGCGATTGCTAACTTTGGATTGTCTACTTTAATTTCAATTTCCGTTCCAGTTTTAGTAGCGCTTTATCCATTAGCTATTTGCTTGATGGCATTAACGTTTCTACACCCTATTTTCAAGGGCAAAACAGCTGTTTATCAAGGCAGTATTTTAATGACCTTTATCGTTAGCTTATTTGACGGATTAAACGCGGCTGGCATCGAAATTAAAGCGATCAATGATTTATTTACAGCGATCCTTCCAGGATATTCTGTAGGAATTGGCTGGATCATTCCTGCCATCATCGGTGGAATTATCGGATATGCGTTTAGCTTTGGAAAAAAAGAAAGCTTAAAAGCATCAGCAATTGAAGGAAAATAAAAGATATAAAAAGGCGATTCTTTTGTAATGAAGAATCGCCTTTTTTTCATATTAAGATCTTTTGTGGATATTTTCCTTCATTCTATTTGCATACCAGAAGCCAGCAGTCAGTGAAAACGCATCGACAACAATGAGCCATATTGAATCTGTATAGCCTTTATAAACTGAAGCTGCAATTAATGCTACCGTCAATACAAGACCAATCACACGATTATATGCCACTCTCGTAAACAGCACCACTAGCAGTCCCGGCAGCAGCAGAGCTGATAGGTATTTTAATAACAATGATTACACCTTCTTTTTCAAAATGATCAATTAGAAAAGCCAAAGGCACCATTCTTTCCTATAAGATAACATAGAATCCCCTATTTCGATAGGTTTTACAAGATTATTCCACAGGATAAACCGATTAGATCCGCACACACTATTGGTAAATTCGCATATCAAGGAGGCCGGAAAACATGGCTAGAAGAAAGCGGCGCCCTCTCGTACCAGATTCAAGAGGAGCTTTAGATCAGTTCAAGAATAAGGTTATGGCCAATGAAGGATACCAAGTGGACAGAGAGAACCCCGACCATGTAAAGTTTGAAGTAGCGGATGAAGTGGGCGTGCCCCTGCAAAAAGGCTACAATGGCCGCCTTACCTCAAGAGAAGCTGGAAAGGTCGGCGGAAAAATCGGCGGGAGCATGGTGAAAGAGCTTGTCCGAATAGCACAGGAACAGATGAAAAAATAAGCGGACGGTTTGTAAAACTGCCTATTTAGGAATTTGCCTCCTAAATGGTCCTATTAAAGATATGATGGCAATTCAAGGTCGAAATCTTATTTACTAAAGGATATATATAATAAAAAGGATTTCCGTGAATATAGTGGATGGCATAGGGAGGTTTGCCATGCACTATTTTAAAAAAGATATGAACGAAATACAAGCTGCTTTTAAAAAATGGCCTAGGGCGAAAAAGATTGTGCTACTCTCTCTTTTGAGCAGCATCGGGGCCATTTTTCAATCGGCAGGAGGATTTTTACCGGGAGTTGGTTATTTCATTAGCCCCTTGGCTACTGCACCTATTATTGTTTGCTCTATTTTTTCGATTCCACTCGGTCTGGCTTCCTACATATTAACAGCTCTATTACTTCTGATATTACAGCCTGCCGAGTTAATTGTTTTTCCTTTTACAACGGGGCTATTGGGGCTATTAATCGGGATTTCCTTTCACCTGTTTCGAAAAAGGTGGATTCATATTTTGAGCGGGGCGGCAGGCCTAATGATTGGAATCTGCCTATTATTATACGGATTGAAATTCCCTGTATTAGGGCCAGCCATTTCCCATCAATTTAGCGTTTCGATTATCGGCTTGATTTTTATTTTCTCTACTTTTTATAGCTGGATCTGGGTTGTTTTAAGCACTAGGCTCATAAAAAGAATCCGAGGTATACTATTTTCGTAAGCTTTCAGATGATACCTGTTTCAGGGAGTTTTTCTAATAGACTAAAGTCAGTGATAAACTCCCCAGTTGATGACCGTTCGGAGCGATTTTTTACGGTGATGGTCATCAGATTACCAAGCTGATGACCGTCCAGAGCGTTTTTCCGCGGTGTTGGGCATCAGGCTGCACAACTGATGACCGTTCGGAACAATATTCAACACCAATGGGCATCAGGCTCCCCAGCTGATATCTGCTCAGTATAATATCCACGATGACTGGCTTCGTTTGTCCAGATTGATGAACTCCCAGAGGGGATATTCCCCAGTAACAGCATTTATCCTAAATTAATTTCAATCAGAGTTAGTTCGCCCTGCTTTAACGCCTCATTGAGTATGCCCTCGAATTCGAGTATATCCGCAGTCCGCACTCCTTTAATACCAAAACTTCTCGCAAGCTGTACAAAATCAGGGTTTCCAAAAGCAGTTCCAAAATCATTGCCCAGTTTTTTCATCATCATTTGTTCTTCCAATTTCAGCTTCGAATCGTTAAGGACAATGATCACAAAGGACAATCCTAATCTTGCCGCTGTTTCGATTTCTGCAAAGTTCATTAGGGCTCCCCCGTCACCCGCTATGCAAATGACCGGATCAGTTGGGCATGCCAATTTGGCTCCAATGGCACCTGGAATGGCTATCCCCATTGAAGCCAGTCCGTTGGAGATAATAAGCTTATTCGGCTTCTTCGGCTGATAAGTCCGGGCTATTGATACTTTATGTGAACCTACATCCGATAGGATAATCGTATTTTCACATGTACGCTTTTCAATGGCTTGCAAAATGGATGTAATGGATAAAGAAGAATTGGCTTCTTCATTCAAATGGTAGGCCCGTTTTATTTGCTCCCGTAAATTCCCAGATGGCTCCCACGGCTTCGGCTTGATTTCAAACTCGTTAAAAGCCTGCAAAGTCCTTTTAACATCTCCAACCAATTCGCTTTGAATAGGATAATATTCATCCGATTCAGCCAGAACGGCATTAATATGGATAACTGGCACCTTCTTTTTATTCCATTCCTTAGGAAGCCGCTCCACAAAATCATATCCGATAACCATAAGCAGATCAGCCTCCTCGATCCCCGGCAGCACCTCATCCTGCTCGCTGAAGCCAAACGTAAAATAATTTAGCGAATGATCTTTAGGCATAATCCCTTTTGCTTTCATGCTATGAGTAACAGGTGCCTGAAGATGGTCAATGAATGCTTGCACCTCTTTCACGGCTTCACCCCTAATCACCCCATGCCCGATGATGATAAATGGCCTTTGGCTATTGTTGATTTGGTCAATAGCTGCTTTGATCTCTTCATTTACGGGCGTATAGACTGGCAGCGGTTTGACAGTCATCGCATTGCCAGGAATTTTCTGAGCAGCAAAATTTTCCGGTAATTCCACGATGACAGCGCCTGGCTTTTCCATTTTTGCCTTCTGAAAGGCTTTATTTACTACCTCTGCAATCGTTAGGGAATCCTTAATTTGAATGCTCCATTTCGTTGCCGGCTCGAATATTTTGACCAAATCCAAATATTGATGGGATTCCTTATGCTGTCTTTCCAATCCAGCCTGTCCGATGAATGCCACGGCAGGTGAGAAATCAAGAGTTGCACTCGCAATCCCCGTTAATAAATTCGTTGCCCCTGGCCCCAATGTAGACGTACACACCCCTGCTTTTCGAGACAGCCTCCCGTAAACATCAGCCATAAAGGCAGCTCCTTGCTCATGCCTCGTATTCACAAATTGAATTTGCTTAGATCGGGAAAGGGAATCGATGAAATCCAGCGTTTCTTTTCCCATGATTCCAAAAATATATTCCACTCCTTCATTTTCTAAACATCGAACAAGAACATCAGTCGCTTTCATATGATCCTCCTAAATAGATTTACCACTTGCATGAATAGATTGGTTATTTGTAGTTTTGCCTATTATTCTGGAATCATTTATCGTGACTGAATGAAAAAAGGAGGAAGCAAATTGTCACCAACTCGCTTCCTCTCATTATTATTTTTCAAATACCTTTTCCCCGCCCATATAGGTCGCTTTTACCCTAACCTCATCAATCTGTTCAGTGCTCACTTCAAGAATATCCTTATTCAATACGATAAAGTCAGCCTCATACCCTTGCTTTAATTGGCCGATTGCCGGAATACGTGTGATCTCCTGAGCGGCACGTGTGTAAAGCTCAATTGCCGTTTCCACATCTACGCGCTGATCCTTGCCTGTGTCTGTTCCATCATACGCCACACGTGTAACAGCTGCCTTGATGCTGACAAAAGGATCAACCGGATCTACCCATGCCGTTGCTGGCGCATCAGAAGAGAAGGCTACCTTAATGCCTGCATCCAGCATCTTTTTAACTGGGTAAGTCGTTTTTGAACGCTCTGCCCCAAGATTATTTAAATAGCTTTCGATTTCAGCAAAAAGGAAAATCGGCTGCGGAACAAAGGCAATGCCCATTTCAGCCGCACGCTGAATCGCCTGTTCTGTTGGCATTGCCGCGTGCTCGATGCGAATAGAAGGCGCATCCTCCAGCCAGCCCTTTTTCCCGTAAAATGTATCAACGATCAAGTCGATCGCTTGCTCACCCATCGCGTGAACGACTAATTGCACACCATACTTTTCTGCCGCCTCAGCCGCTTCAAGCAATTCTTCTCTAGAAGTTGTAGAAATGCCGCAGTTTTCATCATCACCTAGGAACGGAGGGTTGACCCAAGATGTTCTGCCAGACACACTGCCGTCTGCAAACAGCTTAATTCCGCCTATATGAATGGGGTTTTCTCTATTTGTCTTATATTCGTCCAAGATCATTTTCTTCTTTAAATCCTCCCACATATAGTAGAGGACAGTCCGCTGTTTCAGCCCGTGATCTCGCGCTTCATTATACATGTCTAAGTAGTCAATAGGCTTGTTTAATGCCATAAGATCCGTAATGGCCGTAATCCCCCGCTCGAATAAAAACGGACTTAACTTAGCAAGAAGTGTTGCATTTTCTTCTATCGAGCGAGCTGGCATCGCATTTAAGACAATATGCCTTGCACTTTCTCGTAAAATACCTGTCGGTTCACCTTTTACGTCGCGATCAATTTGTCCTCCTGGAGGATTTGGTGTGTACTTCGTAATCCCCGCCATCTCCAAAGCCCTGCTATTGACGGAGATAATATGGCCGCATGTACGTGTTACTACAATAGGAATATCAGGAGCCGCTTTATCTAAATCTGAACGAAAAGGCGCGCGCCCATCCCTTAGCTTTCCTTCATCATAGCCCCAGCCTTCAATCCATTCGCCAGAGCCTATAGATTCACTCCGTTTGCGAATCGCTTGAACCATATCATCAATGGAATAAACAACTGGAGCCATACAGGCAACCTGCTTAGCGGCATTCGCTAAATAAAGTGGATGTAAATGCGCATCAATAATTCCAGGCATAACACGGCGATCTTGAAGATTGACACGCTCTCCTTCCAGTTCAACCAAATCCCCTTCATTGCCAATCCAAGCGATACGCCCTTCGCTCACAATCATTGCGCTAGCATAGGGCTGATCTGGATTTGATGTGAAAATTCGCCCATTATGAAAAATTGTTTTATTCATAACTCCCTCTCCTTACCATTAATGTCTTCACTAGTTGAACGTGATCCACATTATTCATTTTCTAAAAGTTCTATCGTAGGGTCCTGATCTTTTTTTACAGAAATAGTTTTATAGATAAATGTTCCTAAAATAAATCCAATGATGGCGGGTACAAGCCATGAAAAACCGTTTGCACTCAATGGAAGCATAGAGATAAAGCTTTGTACCGCCGAAATATGAATGCCGATCGCTCCTAATGTTTCTAACACACTAACAATAAATGTTAAAAGAATCGCTCCACGATAGGAACCAGGATTCGGGATTACTTTTCGGAATAAACCAAGGAAAACTAGAACAATGGCTACTGGGTATAGTGCTAGGAAGATTGGCAGGGTATAGTTAATAATTTTTTCTACTCCCATTGTTCCGATCGCAATTCCTGTTAAACAAACAACTAACGCCCAAACACGATAGCCAAATTTATTTTTCGTTAAATCATTTAGAAATTCAGCTATAACAGCAATAACACCGATGGCAGAGGTTAAACATGCTAATGCGATGGCGATTGATAGGGCAACTGCACCGCTACTCCCTAATAGGTGGTTAACTAATTCAGATACGAGAGCTGTACTATCCATATCATTTGGGAACATTCCGCTGCCGGAA
Source organism: Bacillus sp. JJ1532 (assembly GCF_036965085.1). Lineage (NCBI taxonomy): Bacteria > Bacillati > Bacillota > Bacilli > Caryophanales > Bacillaceae > Bacillus > Bacillus sp. JJ1532. Next base: position 140,374 of record NZ_JBALOW010000003.1, on the reverse strand, counting down.
GCCCCAATGTAAAGCAACCCGCCATAAACAATCAAAAGGCCGGCACCCGCAATCAATGTTCCAGTAATCGCAATTTTGCGCATCCCTTTTCCTTTATAGCCATAGCTCAAAATCGCAGCGATAAAAATAGGGGCACAAAAAATCCCAGTAACAACATCACCTGTCTGATAGGCACTAATAAAGGCATTGGAAAATGGCGATTTCAAATCTGTTGCAACAGGAGTTCCAATTGGATTAAATACTCCTTTTCCAACAATATATAGAAGAATTAGCACTAATAAAGGCGTTAAAAACTTCCCGATTTTTTCTATAACATTAGATTTATCCATGGCAAAATAAAAACTTATTGCAAAAAAGACGATAATTGTAACAATGGATGGTACTTGAGGAAATAAAGTGTAAACACCAAGCTCATGAGTAGTAGCTGCCATGCGAGGAATGGTGACAAACATACCAATCCCAACCATGAGCAACAGATTAAAAGCTTTATAGAACCACGGACTGATGGGTCTCGTTAATTCTTCAAACCTGCCTCCTGCGTTTAAAATGGCGATGACAGCTAATAATGGGAGTGCAATTCCCGTAACACAGAAGCCAATCAGCGCAGGAATCCAATTCGTGCCCGAGGCGTTGCCAATAGACGGAGGAAAGATTAAGTTTCCTGCACCGAAGTAAATGGCGAATAAGGCAAAACCTAATATAAGACTATGCTGGACCGTTTTATTCATATTTCTCATCCCTTTCTTTTACCAATAGAAATCGTTTTCATTTTCCTTTTTGCCTTTGCTCTAGGAAGTTCTTCCCGAGCAAGATATCTTTATAAATGCAATTTGCATGCCAACTTTAATTTTAGTAGCTGTCGTTTTAGATTTTTTGAAGATTCTATGACAAGAAAAGTCTTAAACTGACAGGTTTTTCGACAATTTTCTTTCCATTATAATACTTTTCATTATTTTAAATCATGGAAATATTTATTCAGCCAGCATCATTGGTTTCATTAATGGACAAAAAAAGAGGGGGAAAATTTTCTCCCCCTCCGTAAAAAAATCTTTACTATTACCTTAATTGATACTTGTCCAATTTGTATTTTAAAGATTGCTTGGAAAGCCCTAAACGCCTCGCTGTTTCTGCTATTTTTCCGTTCGTTTCATGCAGTTCATTCATGATGATTGTTTTTTCATAGCTTTCAACTGCATCCTTCAACGGCAGCATCTTCGTATGACTAACGTTCACTTTTGCTTCTTTTTCGGAATAATTTCTAATTCGATCAGGAATATCATCGATGGTAATGAGATTTGAACTCACGTTGTTAAAGGCGTTCTCCACCGCGTTCTTCAGCTCTCTAATATTTCCCGGCCAGCTGTATCGTTTAAAACATTCAAGTGCTTCCTCCGTTATGCCTTCCACATATATATTCATATTGTTGGTGTAAAATTTCACATAATATTGTAGAAGTACTTCAATGTCATCAGGTCTGACTGAGAGCTTTGGCAGATTGATTTGCACGACCCCTAAACGAAAAAATAAATCCTGTCTTAATCGCTTTTCAGCAACGAGAATATCCGGATCCTCATTGGTCGCGGAAAGCACTCTTATATCTAATTGAATATTTTTTTTACCGCCAATCCGGCGAATAGTCTTTTCCTCAATCGCCTTTAGCAGCTTCACCTGAAGATTAATATCAAGCGAGTTAATTTCATCTAAAAACAGCGTGCCCCCCTCTGCCTGTTCAAACAGACCAGGCATATCCTCCGAACCAGTATAGCTGCCCTTAGTTGTGCCAAATAACGTGCTTTCCATCAGGCTCGCTGGGATCGCTCCACAGTTGAAGGAAATAAACGGATTGCCAAATCGCTCACTCAAATTATGTATAGACTGGGCCACAACCTCTTTGCCTGTACCGGTTTGCCCATAAATTAAGATCGTAGAGTCCGTTTTCGCTACTTTTTCAATCTTATTTTTAACAGCTATCATCTGCGGATTAACCGTCACAATATCATCAATTGTATAAATGGTATTATTTTTTCGATATATTTTATGCCCAGCATACTGATCAAGAAATTGAATATCTTCTTTCGTAAAAAAATGCTTTGAAAACTCTATAGCCCCAATTACTGTGTTATCCTGCTTAATCGGATATGTAGAGCTTTTCGATACGAACGTACTCCCCGTTTTCGTGATCATTTGCTGCTCAACTTCACATAAAGCTTCCCCTGTTCTTAACACATTCATAATCGTGCTATTTTCAACAGTCAAATTTTTATAAAAAGACGTAATGTTTTTTCCAAGAAACTCCTCTGGCTTTTGACCAAGCTTCTTCAAAATATGCAAGTCTGCTAAATCATAAAAAATCGTTTTCCCCGTTTTATCAACAACAAGAACATTGTCAAAATCAGATAAATGCTTCAAATTGGGTACATCCATATTCACATTTATCCCTCCCATCGAAAAGCAATATAATATATAAACAGTATACAGACACTTTGAACGAAGACAAATTTTTTTATAGCTTGCCCTAGCTATTAGCAAAAAAATATGAGAACCGACTGATGCCGATTCCCATTGTTTACATTTCCACAAGGCCAGGTGATTTGTGATTTTCCATAATTAGTGAGAATGGCATCCAATATTGACAAATATAATTACTAGCATTTTTTCATAATTTATGAGAATTAATACAATTTCAATTAGATTCCTTTACTATTTGAAGTTGAGTCACATCTAACTATTACTGCCCATTTCTATAATATTGTTATCCCCCCTCTCCTCCCCTAATCAATGCTTTTTCACTACAGTAAATAAAACAGCCCTTTTATTAAACAACTAATTATCCAATAGATTACATCTTTCGACATAGATATTATAAAATTGGGCCTTTTTTAATATTTTATAGTATTTTTTGTATGTTAATATTTAGTATAGATAGGTCTTTGATCTTAAATATACAAAAATAGGAGATGAGATTTTGGCTAGTGAAATAGATAAAAAAGGAATTAGTTGGTTTAAAGGGGTACTTTCTTATCAAAACCAAACGGAGAAAATTAGTGCAGAACAGCAAGAAGTAGTAACTGATATGATTGTAGATGAGTCGGCTAATACTATTAAAGAGTATGAGCAGCCAGTTTTAAATAGTAATAACAACTTATTTTCAAAGGATGACCAGGATAAAATAGCATTGGATGTAATTGTTTCTATAGAAAACATGCTTAAGGAACGCCAATTGCAGTTTTATAAATACAAAGGGCTTGAGGATCAATTATTTACAGCAAATGAAACGATTAATCGTTTTAAGCATGATCAAATAAAGAAAGACCAACTTTTACAAGAAAAGAATAAGGAAATTCGTGATTTAGAAAATAACCTAACTAACAAACAAATGAGGTATGATCAGCTCCTTGAGGATTATAAGGAATATCAGCTTACATCAAACATGGAGTATGAAAAGATCTCAAATCAACTTGAAACCGAAACGGCTAAATACAACAAACTTAATGAAGAATCAACGAATGCTCAATATCAAAGTATGTTAAAAATCAATGAGCTTGAAGATAAAATTAGAAACCTAGAAATAGAAAATCAAAAATATACTGAACAATATCAAAAACTTGTAGATGATAAGGCTCAGTTAATGCAAACCATTAATGATTTTACCGAGAAAATGTCCTTCTCTTTCTCAACAAAGGCAACTGCTTCTAATCTATCACAATCGGAATAAACAGCTAGAAGTTAGTTAATTACAACTAGAGAAGGAAGTGCAACCATGGCAGTCTACCACGGAAAAGTACTTGAACTAGTATCTATTGAAAAGAGTAACGAAAAATCATATTTACGCATAAAGTTATCCTTTGAGCAAGAAGATGTACTGTTTTGGGAAGTTGACAGTGATACTGCAAAGAATTTAATGACAATATCTGAATTTGATAAAAAACATAAATACAGATTATCATTACATACAACATTAGACACAATCAAAAAGCAATACATAAGTTTTATTACAAGAACATACCGTGATAAAAGTGACCGAATTTATTTTGCTTGTTCAATGGATTACAAAAACAATTTAGATTCTATTAAAAACACACAAAATGTTAACGATTTTAAAAAACTACCATTTTTATCTACTAATCTATCAGCAATTGATGAAAAAACAATTGAACAGAAAAATAAGCAAAATGAAGAATTGATTTCAAAAGGATACAAGATTCCGCTTAAATGGGTCAGTGTTGCCATGATTGGTGCTATTTTTTCCATACTGTTTGGATATTCAAATCACTCGTATGTAAATACGCCTACCATCAAAAATATCACTATTCCAATCGCAGAAGCTAAAACTGCCGAAGTCAATTTAATAAATAAAAAAAACGTTGTTACACCAGCTACAAAATTAGTAAAAGATGAATCCACGCAATCTAGTCTTCCTTATATTAAACTAGATGACTCCATAACATACAGCATTCCAGAAGGCTATGTGTCCCTTACATTCGATGATGGCCCTTCTAAATATACAGTGGAGATCGTTGATATATTAAAGAAATACAAGGTTGGTGGTACTTTTTTCTTTATAGGAACTAATGCAAAAAAACATCCTGACTACGTTCAATATGTTCAATCAAATAAATATTCGATTGGTAGTCATTCTATGAATCATTTAAAATTGTCGGATCTTTCTTATGAAAAACAAGAAGATGAATTTATTCAAGGTACTAAAGCAATAGAGGAAATTACGAATGAAAAAGTAGTCCTCTTCAGACCACCTTATGGAGCGTTTAATGAACAGACAAAAGATACAGTGCATAATTACCAAAACAAAATGATACTTTGGAATAGGGATCCGAAAGATTGGAAAACTCGTGATACAGATAAAATATATAATTTTATTCGTAACACGGAAGCATCGGGATCAATAATCCTTTTGCACGAATCTCAAGCTGTCATTGATGCTTTACCCAAAATAATTGAGCACTTGCAGGAACAGAATCTAAAAATCATAAATTTACAGTAAATGATCTCAAGATAATTTTTCCAAAAAATAAAAAGCAGATCCTCTAGATCTATAAATTACTTCGTTCTATAGGATCTTTGTTTTTAGGTTACGATATGCTATTAAAAAACTCGTTTATTCTTCGCTGCCACGAAACTAAATATATGCTACTATTAGAAACTTCAAATCAAGAAATGTTTTATCGTTTTGTACATACTCTAAAAAGCTCTACCATTATCGATGCAGTAATATGGGGCAATTTTTACCGATAAAAAAATTGAGGATTATATTACTGCTTTTAAGAAACTCAAAAAACGGTAAAATATACAGTTCTTACAAAATCCTTGGCAGTAACAGAGAAAAAGGGAATTATATATTTAGATGGCAAGTAAGAGTATTATAAAGAAAATGAAGACGATGTGTTTAAGAAAACATCGGGCTTCTCTATGCCAATCGTATTAGAGTTAAGCAATGGTGAGGAGTTAAATATTAAAGATTAAAAGTCACTAAGAGATGGGAAAAATTACAATAAAGATATTGAAAAGTTAATTCCTAAATATGTAAGGTAAGAAATTAGCACAAATAATAGTGATAAGCTTTTTAAAGAATTAGATAAAAAAGCCGGACTGTAGAATGCTGAGACTGCCAAATAGTGATGAGTGACAATAAAGTTGTTTAGAAAAACAGAACTAGAAATAATTATGCATTAAAATAAAAAATACTCTGGAGACTAACTAATCCAGAGTATTTAAACTATTTTAAAAATAAATATTTATTTAACCGCTTCTTTTAATTCCTTACCCGGTTTAAAGGCCGGAACTTTAGAAGCTGCAATTTCTATTTCTTCGCCTGTTTGTGGATTACGACCTTTTCTTGCAGATCGTTCACGAACTTCAAACGTTCCAAATCCAATTAATTGGATTCTATCTTCTTTAGCAAGTGTGTTAGTAATTGTTTCAACTATCGCATCAACTACATTCCCAGCATCTTTTAATGTTAACTCTGTCTGTGTTGATACAGCTTTCACTAATTCTGTTTTATTCATTTTTATACACCTCAATTTTTATATACATGTAGCAATAAAAAACATATCATAATTTCTTCTTTTTTTCTATTTTAAGTATAAACTAATTAGATAAAAATTTGATTTTCAAACTCACACTAGAGTATATTTCCCATGCCGAACAACTGTATTTGGCATTTCGTATCCTAAAGCTTTTGCATCCTTACTTGAAATTTCGACTAATACACTATTAGTCCGAACAAGAAACACTCTACCTTTATATGTATTACTTCTTCTTTCAAAAAGGATAGCATCCCCTGCATTTGCTCTCTTTTTACCAGAAAATTCACTCTTTTCTTTTTGCATTTTCTGTTATTACGCTCCTATTAATATTATTCAAATGGCTGATTTCTATTGACTATAAGGAAGATTATTCTGTTTAGATGAATAAAATCAACATTAAAAAGATATGATACTTAAAAAAAACCACCTTTCTAAAATTATCTAAACTCAGATCGCTTCCTTACTTTGTGTTATCTTACTAATTGCATATTTAAGGTTTTCTAAACATTCTAACCGAATTCTTTCATCGCAAACAAAATCATATAATAATTCTTTTTTTAGTTTTGAAGTAATGCCATATAGGAAGTCTTCACTTAATTCTTTTAATTGATTCTCATTCAGATAGTTGTAAATTTCTCTTTCAAAGTATTCAACTGTACCAAATAACACAGTCAATTAACATTCCACCTCCTTTTTTATTTTTTTACATTTACTCGATAGCCAAGCTTCGCCAAAACTATCTCAAAAAAAGCCCACCAAAAAGATTGGTGGACTTGTATGATAAAGGCTATTCTATCATAGGTAACAGTATCCAATCATTTGGTAACCCGACTATCATAGCTAATCACCTTAGACTCGTGGCTTTGCGTCCTTATCTTTCAATAAGTTTGCCTTTATCAAACTGATACTTTTATAATAATACTTTAGCATGTAATTTCCAATAAAATTCGTCATTTTCCAACATGTTTTTACAAAAATAGTAGTTTTTTACCATTTAGAATATAAATGAAATGATGCTAAAGTCCTTTTGAAATTTTTTTCTCTTCTTAAATCGTGTGTATGCTGAAATAAGACTTTAATACGTTTCCTGATCACAATGCAATAAATCACCTTTTTTTAAAAATTTTCAAACTATACACGCCTGTCACAAGTCCAAGCTACCTTTACTTAGTTTGCACGAATAGCTTCTCCATTGCCATAACGTCAACATATTTTCCGTCCAGAATACCCTGATTCTTAAAAGTACCAACCTCACGATATCCTTTCTTTTGATATAAACCCTGACCAAGCTTATTGAATGGAAATGTAAAAAGAACTATTTTATGAAAATAGTTTTCTATGGCTATATTTTCTATAGCTGCTAGCAACAAACTTCCTATGCCCTTCCCTCGGTACTCCCTAGCAATATACACAGATAAATCTGCTACTCCAGCATAAGCGCAACGGCTATTATATTGATTTAACGAAGACCACCCTACTATTTGTCCTTCTTGTTCAGCAACAATAACCTTGTACCGTCCTCTATGCTGTTCAAACCACACTTTCATGTATTGTAAATCTTTTGTTTCGGTTTCTAAAGTTGCTATTTTGTCTTCAATTCCTTGGTTGTAAATATTTAAAATGGATTCAATATCATTTAAATATGCTTTACGTATTACCGCTAACATCTTGTCACCCCTTAACAGCAATTATCAATATTTTCTTTAACAAAATACTGTTATTCGGTAGAAACAAAGAAAATCCATTTTGAAAAAAGCGTGATAAAAAATGGATTCTCTTCCCAAGCCCTATTTGCCCCACTGGATTATTATCCTCCTACCAATAGCAAAAAAAATTAACCTAAATGCAGATTCATTCCGGTTAATTTTTTTCAAAACAGTACTACTTTCTTATAAAGAGTTCAACATTATTCAAAACGACATCTATTCTTTTCACTCTTCTTGTAAAATTAAAAATTATTCCAGTGAAATATGACTGTATTCCAAGTTATTTTGAAAAATCACATTAATTACACTGCCTCACTGCCCTTTTTCTTATCATCCTGCACAAAGAGAATCCCAAGCTCATGGTGGTCCCCTTCATATAAGGCCCTTTGCGCAAAGCGGATTTGATCATTCACATCGAGCACCTCCAGCTTACAATGGGCACGGTTTTTCAAGAGTGCCTGATAGAAGCTGTTTCGGTCATGGACAGCCAAACCGTTTACCTTCGTTATGATCTCTCCAACCTGTAGAGCCATATTGTTGGCTGGAGATCCAGGAATGATCCCAAGGACAAGAACACCATGATTTCTTTTTGAAAAATAGAATGGGAGATTCTCCTCCGCTATTCTCTGTCTTAACGTAATCATTTCACGTCCAATAATTGCAAGCGCCACCACCGCAATGGAAGCAAGGGGATACCAGTAACCTGAAATGGATGCAAGCGCGGTGAATATGCCAAGAGCGATTACCCTTCCACCGACTGCCTTCACAGCTTCAGCTGGCAGCTTGCCCTGAATCTGCTGGAAAAAGCCAATAGCAAACGGTACGAGAATCAGAGAATACGTGCTGCCGCCGAACGTAAAGACTGGCCACCATTCAAAAGGAGGCTGCAGCACATCTCCCGGAACGAGAAGAAACATCGGCAGCATCCAGAGCCGCTTCACCTCATGAATGCCAACCCTCTGACCGCGTTTGCTATTGATCAGCTTAGGTGATGACCCCTTTCTGCCATTCCTGGAAATAAGGATGCCTTCCCCGATCAGAAGAAGCGCAAGCAGAGCAGCAATCGATGGAAAAATCGTCTGTTCTGAATCCGTTATGGAAGTTAAAAACGCCGGCAGCTTCCATGGGAGTTCTGCCGCAAAAATAGTCACAAAAAAAGCAAAGCCAAGCGTATAGGCCGGCGACATCCAGCGTACTTTAGTCGTTAAGCTCCAAACGACCGTTAGGATCGCCGTAAATAGGATTGTTTCCATCGGAATTACAAGTCCTGCCACAACCGACACGAGCGACAGCCCCAGTCCAGCTAAAACGCCCAACGGAAGCAGTTGCCTCAGCTCAAAATAGGCATTCTCCGCGCGAACATGGAAATTCCTTCTCTCCCGCTTCACCCGAGAAACGCCCAATACCGCAGCCATAAAGAAAAGAAAATAGAAAACAGGGTGAAGAAAAAGCTTACCCATCCCCTTCAATATTTCAAAAAGCCATTCCAGAGCCACCTTTGCCACCCACCTCTATTAGAAAAATACTTAAGAAAGTATGAAAAATAATCATTTGTGTGAATGCATCTCATCCGAAATATAGGAATGAAATGAACTTATTAGTTAAAAAATTGCTAAATTAACCTATTACTCTATATTCTATCAAAATGTCCTCTTAAAGCCTATTGCTATATTTTTGAAAAGGGAATCTGGTGAGTAATTTTATTTAATAAATTTAGGGGATTGGGCGGATCTATTTAGAAAAGTCCTTGCCGCAAAAAGCTGGACGGACTTTTCATGTGGCTGAAGCTCTCCAAATGTCCTTGCAAGAAAGCCGGACGGACTTTTCAACTGGCTGAAGCTCTCAAATTGTCCATGCAGAAAAGCTGGATGGACTTTTCAACTGGCTGTGGCTCTCAAAATGTCCTTGCAGCACAGCTGGACGGACTTTTCAACTGACAGAGGCTCTCAAAATGTCCTTG
>NZ_JBALOW010000003.1:119630-130609 GCF_036965085.1 Bacillus sp. JJ1532 | reverse complement strand
TTTCATGCGGCAATGGCTCCCAAAATGTCCTTGCAGCTGAGCTGGACGGACTTTTCATATGGCGGAGGCTCTCCAAATGTCCTTGCAGCAGACCTGTACGGACTTTTCATGCGGCAAAGACTCTCAAAATGTCCTTGCAGCTGAGCTGGACGGACTTTTCAATTGGCAAGGGCTCCCAAAATGTCCTTGCAGCTGAGCTGGACGGACTTTTCATGCGGCAAAGGTCCTCAAAAAACAGAAAAGCCACCGTTCATCAAAAACGGTGACCTTCATTATATTATCTAGCTACAAGCCGCAATGCCATTTGCAGCTGCATGTCATTCTCTTCTTTTTTCATTTCGGCAATAACCGCCTGTTCGAGTGCGGAGGCTGTCTTTTTATCGATGGCTCCGGTAGGTTTCAGATCGTGCTGCTGTTGGAAAGCACGTACAGCCGTTTCCGTAGATTCACTGAAATATCCATCGCTTCGACCTGGCCCATAGCCTAAGCCCTCGAGCATTTCCTGTGCGTTTTTCACTTGCTCATTGTTCATATCTTTCTCAAGAGTTTTATTAATTTGGAGCGGATGTGTATAAAAAATCTTAGGCTGCTTTACCTCCAATGTCGGCTTGATCCCTTCATTATGAATCCAATTTCCATCAGGCGTCAGCCATTTATATAAAGTTAATTTAATATTGCTGCCATCCCCCATCGGTACCGGCTGCTGAACTGTCCCTTTGCCAAATGTATTCTCCCCGATGAGCGCATATCCTTCCGCCTCTTTTAGGGCACCCGCCAGAATTTCAGAAGCTGACGCACTGCCTTTATCAATTAGAACGGCGATCGAGTATTCCTTTTTCTCCTTTAAGCTCGAGTAATATCTTTTCTTTTCACCTTCGCGTTTTTCTATTTGGATATAAGGCTTTCCATCTGTGACGAGCTCTTTCAAAATTTTCTCTACCGATATTAATAGCCCACCAGGATTCCCTCGCACATCGATCACTAAGCCTTCCATGCCTTTTTCCTCTAATGACTTAAGGCTTTCTTCAAACTCCGAAGCTGTATCGTTTGAAAAGGATGTTATTTCGATATAACCGATTTTCTTCCCATTTTGCCTTTTCATTTCTGGAAACACCGTAATTTGAGGGATTTCGTCACGCTTCACCTCAACAATAAGCGACTCCTTTAATCCATTGCGCGCGATTTCCAGCTTCACCTTCGTGCCTTTTTTTCCGCGGATTTTGGAGGTTGCCTGGAAAAGATCCATCCCCTTTAAGCTTTCTCCATCCACCTTCAATATCTGATCACGGGGCTTTAATCCCGCTTTTTCGGCAGGAGATTCTTTAAAAGGGGAAATAATAATAATCTTTCCTTCCTCCATGCCTACTTCTGCACCAATTCCTTGAAAGGAGGATTCAAGAGTCTCATTGAATTGTTTGACCGTTTCCTTGTCCATATAGATGGAATACGGATCTGAAAGGGTCGCAAGCATGCCTTGAATGGCTCCTTCTACTAGCTGCTGCTCTCCAACCTTTTCAACATAGCTATTAAGAATAAGACTATACGCCTGCTCTACTTTTGTTAAATCACCTTTTCCAGTTGCCGATGGGAAATTTCCCTCTTCCATTTCGGAAGATTTATTTTCTAATCGTTCCAGCACGGTACCTTGGCTTAAGACTTTCATGCCCGCATATGTACCGCCCGCCCCTGTCAGAAGTGAACCTGTCATCAATAACGCCATCCATTTTCTATTCATCCCATCTTCCTTTCTATTCGCTACACACTAAGGGTGATTAGTTCCGCTTTTGGGAAGGCGAATGCTTTCGCTTTTTATAAACATTTTTTCAAAAATATTGACGCCTTTTTGAATAATTGGGAGGCCTTAATAATTCAATATATGACCAAAATGGACGGGTTATGAGAGTTTTATGAGAGATAGGGTTTATGAGATCTTATTTTTGCGGACTACATAGAAAACTTAGAACACGATTTCAATACAACGCAAAAAGGAAGAAGCCAGTGGCCCCTTCCTCCGTAAATTCCTATACTTTTAAAAACTTTCTAACAGACATCATACTGCCCCAAATTCCAATCAATGCGCCCATGAGGAGCAGCAAACCGGAAATTTGGTAGACAAATGGGTTAAAAGCGAGAATCTCTATAAAATTCCCTTTAAGCTTCGGTGCAAGGAAATCATATAGATAATAGTACGAGACCGTAACGAGAATGATTGGCATAATGGCCCCAATGATACCGAGCCATAAGCCCTCCAAGAAGAATGGCCATCTGATAAAGGCATTGGTAGCCCCTACTAATCTCATAATCTCAATTTCTCTTCTTCTAGCAACAATGGTGATTTTGATCGTATTCGAGATCAGGAACATGGCCGTAAACAATAATCCCACAATAAGAACGATCCCAACGTTACGGCTGGATTTGATGAATGAGAAGAGCTTTTCAATCTTCCCTTGGCCATAATTAACCTTTGCCGCGTATTCCATTTTTTCAATCTTTTTCGCGACCATCATCGTGTCAGCAGGTTTCTTTGTTTTGACAACAAAGACATCATTTAACGGGTTGTCCTGTTCAAACAGCTTGTAGGCTTCCCCTTCTTCTCCGAAGCTTTCAATCAGATTATCAAGCTCCTTATCTTTCGGAGAATAAACAACGGATTTCACCTCTGAAATTTTTTCAATCTTTTCCCCTAATATCTTCTGATCCTGTTCATTGGCAGCAACATCGACATGGACGCGGATTTCAACTTGCTCCTCTAAATCGGTTGCCACTTTATTCAAATTCATCATAATAACGAAGAAAACACCGACCAAAATAAGCGTTACCGTTACAGCACTGGCAGAGGCAAAAGTCATCCAGCCATTTCTCGCAAGACTCTTCAAGCTCTCTCTTAGGTGACGGCGTAATGTTCTAGCTTTCATAGCCATAATCACCTCTCTGCTGGTCACGAACGATCTTTCCGCCCTCAATGGCGATTACACGGTGCTTAATCGTATTTACGATTTCTTTATTATGTGTTGCCATCACGACAGTCGTACCCCTTGTGTTAATTTCGTCAAAGATGTTCATAATTTCCCATGATGTGTCAGGGTCAAGGTTTCCCGTTGGCTCATCGGCGATTACAACCTTAGGGGAATTGACGATGGAACGCGCAATTGACACACGCTGCTGCTCCCCTCCAGACAATTCAGTTGGCAGCATACGGGCTTTATGCTTTAAACTCACAAGCTCCAGCGTTTCCATAACCTGTTTCTTAATATATTTAGGCTGTTCCTCTGTCACTTCTAACGCAAAAGCGACATTTTCATAAACGGATAAAGTTGGCAGCAGTTTAAAGTCCTGGAATACAACGCCAATATTACGGCGAAGGAGAGGAACTTTATTCGCTTTTAACTTCCCAAGGTTTACGCCATTTATTGTAATCGTTCCGCTCGTAGGCTTCTCTTCTCTGTACATCATTTTGATAAAGGTTGATTTCCCTGCTCCGCTTGGACCTACGACATACACAAACTCTCCCGGCTTAATATGAACATCAATCCCATTTGCAGCAACTACCCCATTTGGGTACTTTTTATATACATCTTGCATTTCTATCATTTACATCACCTAATATTTTCTTAAAGTTTCGATTGAGTGGCCGCTCACTTTATTAGGGCCTTAGTCAAACAATATTCGTTAAAATTCGACAGCAAAAAAACGTAAACAAGACACCTCAGCTATTTATACTTTTCCATTATAACATCATAGGTTGTCTAATTACCTTGAAAAATTATTACATTTTCTTTTCACGGTGAAATAAGTGGATTTAGAGGGAAATAAAAAATCGCAAGCACCTTCGGACAATCAAAGTACAATTGTTCCTGCAATGAATATTCGCAGAAGCTTTCCTTGTGTTCACCCCCGACAAGCACAAAATGAGCCTCATGGAAAGACTCCTTTTGACTTTTGTGGTAAATGAATAGGTCTTGCTTTGCCCTTTGGAGATTATTTTTGATTTTTGGAGTAAGTGAACAGGCTGGGCTTTGCCCAAAGGAAGAAACCAAGACACCCAAGAGATTTAGGCGAAGGATGGACACTCGAGGATTATGAATTTGAATTTATTTAAAGCACATATTAATGTGCTTTATTACATTAGGACGATAATGCGCAACAACACGAACGCCAAATGAAAAGTAAGTATTATGTCTAATATTGTCGATAAGCCTTCAATTTTCTTACTTGAATCCGATACTAGAAGCAAAAGGAAAAGGTAAGGGAATGATGATATGCAAATTCAAGAACTAATATCTAAAATTAATATCAGTGTGGAAGAACTGGATTTAGTTACTGCAAGAAAGTATATTGAAGAGAATATCGACTCATTAAATGGAAATAAAAACCTTTTAAAAAGTAATGCAAGGACTTTACTAGATTTTTTCACAAACAGTTCAATTACAAAGTCTCTTAGCAGACAGGACATGGCAACAATACATTCAATTAATACTTATGCAACTAGGTTTGATTTAAGGGGATTAAAATTATTTATAAAGGATAAAGCGGAACTGCTATTAAGAAATGACGTAGTCCAATATTTAAATTCTGATGCCAAGATACTTTTAGAGGGAATGGGCGCTATTGAAAAGAAAGGCCAACAGTGAAATATGGCGACAGTTTAAAATAAAGATAAACAACTTTGCCCTAAAGAGATTATTTTTTTAAACTCTACTTTTCAGAAGTAGCTTACTTTAAACTCAAGAAAAGTAATGCTTTCTTATAAAAAAAACGCTCTGTCTTTAAAAACAGAGCGTTTTTCTCGTTTTATTTACTTTTTAGCAGCTAACCAATCTGCAACTTGTGTTGCTTCATCGCCTTTAAGAAGACCTGCTGGCATTGCACCTTGTCCATTCGCAATGATATTTTCAATATCTTCTTTGGATAGGCTAGCCCCAACATTAGAAAGTTTTGGACCAACAGTACCTTCAAGGTTGGCACCATGGCAGCTTGAGCATTTTTGATCATACAGCTTTTGAGCATCTCCATCTCCAGCTGTTGTTGTTTCACCGCCGTTTGTGGTGCCTGTTGTACCTGTATCCTCTTTTTCAGTAGCATTGTCGCCACCGCCGCCACAAGCAGCAAGAACTAGGGATGTACCCATTAATAATGCAAGAAGCTTCTTTTTCACCATTATATCCCCCTCTGGTAAAATTACATACTACAGCTATATTATACCAATATCTTATACCCTTTTGAAACCCTCCCCAAGGACCTCAGAGGCATCCGAAACCACGACAAACGCAGCAGGATCAATGGTTTTGACCAATTGTTTCAACTTTGTGAATTCTGTCTGATCGACGACACACATTAGAATCGGGCGTTCATTTTCGGTATAACCGCCATATGCTGTTAGTTTTGTCACACCCCTGTCTATTTTATTCAGAATTCCTTCACGAACTTCATTTTCTTTTTCCGTAATAATCAACGTCATCTTTGAATGTTTCATTCCAATTTGAACAATATCAATTGTCTTACTCGTCACATAGAGAGCCAGCAATGCGTAAAGCCCTCTCTCAATATCAAACACAATCGCAGCAGTCAGTACAATTAAGCCGTCAATAATCGCAACACATGTCCCAAGTGTCAGGCCCGTGTATTTATTAATAATCTGTGCAGCCAAATCGGTTCCGCCAGTTGATGCTTTCCCTCTAAAAACGATCCCCAGCCCAAGTCCCACTCCGATCCCTCCGAATAGGGAGGCTAATAACGGATCATTTGTCCATGGCTCAAACCCCTTTGTCAAAAAAACGACAAACGGCAGAAAAACGGTACCTGCCAGCGTTTTCACCCCAAACTTCCTTCCGAGAAATACTATTCCGGCAATAAAGAGCGGTATATTAAATGCCCATTGCACATACGCCGGCTCCCAGCCCACAACCGCGGCCAAAATCGTACTAATCCCGCTCACCCCGCCAGATGCCACTTGATTCGGCAGCAGAAACACATTGAACGTAATTGCTATGATTGCAGCACCGATGAGTATGGATAGATATTCCTGCATGGTTTCCCATATTATGTTCTGTGAAAAATCGCGTCTTGCTTTTCTCATAGGAAAACTCCTTTTAAGTAAAAATCAGATATTGCAGCTAATGCCGTCAGTGAGTATAGCATGAGGTTATGTATGTGTAAATGCCATCAGACTGCTGTTTTAACGCGGTAAAATGACCTAGGAATTTTTCCTATATAGTAGGTTGCGGAGTATTGGCTAAAACTATGAATGAGTAAAAGGCTAAAGGCTTTTTCAGCCTGATTCTGTGGTATAATCACGAAAAGGAGGTGAACAAAGATGGAGAAAATTCTTTATGAAATTTTAGATCAGCTGAAAGATCATTCTAAGAGATTTGATAAAATTGATCGAAGATTCGATGCGGTTGATGAAAGATTGGATACTATTGATCATAGACTTTTCAAGCTTGAGGAGACGGTTCAGAATAATGCTACAGAGTTTAGAAGCCATTTCAAGCATATCCATTCAAAATTAGATCAGCATGAAGATGCCATTCGAATTCTTTCTAGCAATTAAAAGATAACTCCGCTGATACTAAACTTCTTGGTCAGAAAAAATACACATTAATGAAATCGAAGGATAAGAATCCACTTCAAGTAATTGCCTCCCAATCATCAAAGGCAAACGCCAAAATTCCAAATAGAACAAAAAAGCCTTTGCTGATAGTAAAATCGAGCAAAGGCTTTTATCTATTAACTTAATTTTGACCTGAGGAAGGCATCAATAAATGAATCCAGCTCTCCGTCCATGACGGCCTGCACATTCCCAGATTCTGTGTTTGTCCGATGATCTTTTACCATTGAGTATGGATGGAATACGTAAGAACGAATTTGGCTTCCCCAGCCAATTTCTTTTTGCTCTCCGCGAATATCGGCCATTTGCTGTTCCTGCTCTTCGATTTTCTTCTGATAGAGCTTGGCTTTAAGCATCTTCATGGCATGTTCACGGTTTTTAATTTGGGAACGCTCCGTTTGACACGTCACAACCACTCCTGTTGGAATATGCGTGATCCTTACTGCAGAGTCCGTTGTATTAACGTGCTGCCCGCCGGCACCGCTTGAACGGTAAGTGTCAATCTTCAAATCCTCTGTCCGAATGTCGATATCAATCTCATCATTAAATTCCGGCATAACCTCACATGAAACAAAGGAGGTATGACGACGGCCTGAGGAATCAAATGGAGAAATTCGGACTAAACGGTGCACCCCTTTTTCCGCCTTTAAATAGCCGTATGCATTGTGGCCTTTAATACCCAAGGTTACACTTTTGATCCCAGCCTCGTCTCCTGGCAAGTAGTCAAGTGTCTCAACCTTAAAGCCTTTCTTTTCTGCCCATCTCGTATACATGCGCAGCAGCATGGAGCCCCAATCCTGTGATTCCGTTCCGCCCGCACCTGGATGCAGCTCAAGAATGACATTATTTTTATCATATGGCTCGCTAAGAAGAAGCTGCAGCTCAAACTCGTTGAAGCGTTTGGACATTTCCTTTAACTCCGCCTCAAGCTCTTGCCGAAGCTCCTGGTCATCCTCTTCTTTAACGAGCTCATAGGTTAACTCCAAATTATCATACGTTTCGTTCAAATCATACAGCTCATGCACTTGATCCTTCAATCCATTAAGCTCCCCAATTACCACCTGAGCTTGCTGCTGGTCATCCCAGAAACCAGGCTGAAGCATCGTATCATCAAGCTCCGCAATTCGTGCCTCTTTGTTTTCTAAGTCAAAGAGACCCCCTAAAGTCCGCCAAACGCTTAGCTGCTTTTTCTAACTCATGTCGAATATCTGCTAATTCCAATTTCGTCACCTCATATAATGAATTGTTATTTTTACTCAGGAATATTATCAAACATATGGCTAAATCAACAACAATCACTAATTTAGCCTTATTTAAAAAAACATGATATTTATTATACTGTTTCCAATTAAAAATTTCACATCTAATTTATAGAAATTGCCCTTTTAGGGCTAAAAAAACCGCAAGAAGGCCGGCAAAGCTGTTCTGAACGGCTCGCCGGCCCTTATTAGTTCTTCTGTGAGCAGTTATGCATTAACCCCACAGCAGTTTTTATACTTTTTGCCGCTTCCGCAAATACATGGATCATTTCGGCCCACGCTGATTTGCTTGACCACTGGCTTTTTCTTCACCTTTTCGCCATCTTCTTTAGGGTTTACAGCCTGACCCTTTGCTACCTCTTGACGCTCAAGGTTATTGCGAATTTCAGCTTTCATGATATATTTCGCTACATCCTCTTCGATCGCCGAGATCATGTGCTCGAACATCGCGAAGCCTTCATGCTGGTATTCTCTTAATGGATCAATTTGACCGTACGCACGAAGGTGAATTCCTTGGCGAAGCTGATCCATCGCATCAATATGATCAATCCATTTCGAATCTACTGCACGGAGAACGATAACCTTTTCAAATTCACGCATTTGTTCAGGCTGAAGAATGTCTTCTTTTTCATCGTAGCGTTCTTTTACTTTTGCAAAAATCGCATCAACGATTTCATCAGATTCCTTGCCGCGAAGGTCATTAACCGTGATATCTCCTTCATGCAGAAGGTTTCCATTCACATAATCGACCAGACCTTGGTAGTTCCATTCTTCATCATCGCCAGTATTAGGAGCGAATCCTTCCACATTACGCTCTAGGGAAGTCATAATCATTTTCTCAACGATCTCACGAAGATTTTCTGATTCCAACACTTCATTACGCTGTGTATAAAGAATTTCACGCTGCTGGCGAAGGACATCATCATAGGATAAAAGCTGTTTACGAGCATCAAAGTTATTTCCTTCCACTCGCTTCTGCGCAGATTCAACAGCTTTAGAAACCATTTTACTTTGAATCGGCTGAGAATCGTCCATACCAAGACGCTCCATCATCGACTTCATATTGTCAGAACCGAAGCGGCGCATTAGCTCATCTTCCATTGAAAGGTAAAATTGCGTAACCCCAGGGTCTCCCTGACGGCCAGAACGTCCGCGAAGCTGGTTATCAATCCGTCGGCTTTCATGGCGTTCCGTTCCGATAACAGCTAATCCGCCCAATTCCTTAACGCCTTCACCCAGCTTGATATCCGTACCACGTCCTGCCATGTTTGTCGCAATCGTTACAGAACCCTGTTCACCGGCATTGGCAATAATTTCAGCCTCACGTCCATGGTTTTTCGCATTCAATACATTATGGCGAATGCCCTTTTTCGTTAAATATTTTGAAATGACTTCAGATGTTTCAATCGCAACTGTACCGACAAGAACAGGCTGTCCTTTTTTGTAGCGCTCAGCAATATCCTCCACAACCGCACGGAATTTTCCATCGATCGATGAATAAATAAGATCGGCACGATCATCACGGGCAATCGTACGGTTCGTTGGAATCACGACAACATTCATATTGTAAATATTGCGGAATTCCTCTTCCTCTGTCTTTGCTGTACCCGTCATCCCCGCAAGCTTTTCATACATACGGAAGTAGTTCTGGAAGGTAATCGTTGCAAGTGTCATGCTTTCATTTTGAATTTCCAGACCTTCTTTTGCCTCGATGGCCTGGTGAAGCCCGTCACTATAGCGGCGCCCCTTCATTAAACGGCCGGTAAATTGGTCAACAATGACAATTTCGCCTTCTTGAACGACATAATCCACATCAAGATGCATGCTTGAATGAGCTTTTAATGCCTGCGTTATATGATGATTTAGGGTTACATGACTAATATCAAACAGGTTTTCAATACCAAAAGCACGCTCAGCCTTCGTCATCCCTTCTTCTGTCAGCTGAACTCCTTTTGTTTTTTCATCAAACGTATAATCCTCGTCTATTTTGAGCGTACGTACGAAAGCGTTCGCCTGAATATAGAGGGCTGCTGACTTTTGAGCAGTACCCGAAATAATTAACGGCGTACGGGCTTCATCAATTAAAATCGAGTCAACCTCATCAATGACCGCATAATAAAGCGGGCGCTGAACCTTTTGCTCTTTGTAAAGAACCATGTTGTCACGAAGATAATCGAAGCCGAGCTCGTTATTTGTGCTATACGTAATATCCGCAGCGTACGCAGCCTGCTTCTCTTCCTTTGTCAGGCCATTTAAATTCAACCCGACAGTGAGCCCAAGAAATTCATACAGTTGGCCCATTTCGTTCGCATCACGGCTCGCCAAATATTCGTTCACCGTTACAACATGAACCCCTTTGCCTGATAGAGCATTTAAATACACGGGCATCGTAGCGGTTAAGGTTTTCCCTTCCCCTGTCTTCATCTCGGAAATATTTCCATCATGCAGGGAAGCTCCCCCCATGATTTGAACAGGGTACGGATATAAACCAAGAACACGGCGAGAGCCTTCTCTCACAACCGCAAAAGCTTCTACTAGCAAATCATCCAATGACTCGCCTTTTTGGTAGCGCGCTTTAAATTCTTCCGTTTTCCCGCGGAGCTCATCATCTGAAAGCTTTTCCATATCTGCCGCATAGGTCTCTACTTGATCAGCTATTTTGGTTAGGCGTTTTAATTCGCGTTTATTTTGATCGAATACTTTATTTAAAATTCCAAGCATTAAAAACGCTCCTTTATATTGGATATGGGAGGAAATGTGAAAGCCTTATTTTACAATCTGCTTAAATCTCAGCTTAGCTTAAAAAAGATTCGCTGCTAACCGGCTGAATCCTCCCATGAAATCGCATATTTACACCTATTAATATTAACACTTTCACTAGGGAGTGACAACTTATGGGGGTTAGGAGGGGTACGGAGGGAATTTTGGCGGAAAACTGTTTATAGTTTGTTCTTACCATATTTTTAGCTAATTTCGAAGTTTATTGTCTATATTTTATTATACGAATTGGAATTCCTTTTTTAAATGAACTGAAATTTGTATATATTTTTATTGGTAAAATTGCGGAGTTTTGATATATCCGCTACTTTCAGTGATATATCCGCCACTTTTAT
>NZ_JBALOW010000003.1:115918-119578 GCF_036965085.1 Bacillus sp. JJ1532 | reverse complement strand
AATATATCCGCCACTTTTATCAATATATCCGCGAGATTTCAAATATATCCGCCACTTCTAATCCGGACAGAAAAAAATAGCGGCATGACAGCCCGCTATTTTTCTTGCTTCTTCATATACGTCAAAACATCCAAATCAATTTTTCCGTGTGCCTGCTCACGGGCTTCGAAGTTTTCGGTATGAATATAAGTGGTTAAGGCTTTAAAAAGCTGTTCATCATCATGCTTGGCATCCAAATATTGGAGGCGAACCAATTCTTGTACAACAGACCCCTTCACTTCTCCCTCAACCTCAACAATATTTTCCGCCTTAGCTGGAGCGAAATAAAGCTGCTGAAGCTGATAAATCCGAATAAGCTCCTTAATCGGTTCCGAATGTTCATCAACCCGAAGATCAACATAACGATCATTAAATCCGCCATAGCCGCCTTTATCTTTTACAACAAGGAGTGCCGCAGATTGCTGGCCCCGGCTATCCCCGCCTGCTGATTGCCCCGCATCAAGTGCCGCTAGCAATCGTTCTGCCAATGTTCCTTCCACGTTCTGAAAGGTTTCCGCCATCGCATGTACCGTTTTTTCGTCTACCAAAATATTTCCCTGCGCCGCAAAATGAGGGCCTGTGATTCCCCCAGCCCAGTCATAACAGCCTTTTCCCGTAAAGGTAGCCGCGTTACCGAACGCATCAATGATTCCAACCTGGCGCAACCCTTTTTGCGGATCCTCCTCCGTTATGATATCCATTACCTCTTGTGCTGTTTTCCCTTGAGCAAATAATTCAAGTGCCTTCGGGCCATAAGAAGTATTCGCATAGGATTGGGTGGCTACCGCACCAACCCCGGCTTTGGCAAACGGCACAACAGCCCCCACACCAAGAAACTTAGACTGAACCGCAATTCCCCATTCTTTCTCCTTTGGATCATAACCAACAATTGAAAACGTCATAGTAGCTCCTCCTCTTTTTAAAAATAGGCTTTGTTAATGAATTTTGTTGGCAATCAAACCGCCATACCTGCTCTCTCTTGTTTTCGTCCCAAATAAAACCCGTCCGCATTCATGCATAGGCTAGTAATCAACAATAATCGCTAATATAGCCTAAAAATAATCCGGTTTACCAAACCGCAATCGCCCCGTCCGTTCGGGACTCAGTTCCTCCCATAAGCACACCTGTCTCCAAATCACGCCAAATGATTTGCCCGCGGCCAAATCCGCCAGAATCCACAGTCATTTCTATTTGATGCCCTTTTCTCATCAAGGCTTGTGCGAGCGAGGCCGGAAAATGCGGCTCAACCAGCACCTTTTTTTCAGACACCCACTGCCACCTTGGTGCATCAAGGGACGCCTGCGGATTAAGGTGAAAATCAACTGTGTTCATGACCACCTGCATATGCCCCTGAGGCTGCATAAAGCCGCCCATGACGCCAAAAGGACCAACAGCTTGATTCCCTTTTGTTAGAAACCCCGGAATAATCGTATGATATGTCTTTTTCCCAGGCTTTAAGGCATTATGGTGACTCGGATCGAGCGAGAAATCATATCCCCGATTTTGCAGAGCAATGCCTGTTCCCGGAACGACCAAACCAGACCCAAAACCCATATAGTTGCTCTGAATAAACGAAACCATATTGCCCTCATCATCGGCAGTAGCTAGGTAAACCGTCCCCCCGCTCGCTGGCTGATAGGTCCCCGGCATGATCGCCTGCTCGCCGATTTCTGCTCTCCTCCGCGCCCCGTACTCTGCTGAAAGCAGCTCACTTAGTTGGATCCTCATTTCTTTTGGATCGGTAATATAGGCTTTTCCATCTGTAAAAGCAAGCTTCATCGCTTCAATTTGTTTATGTATCGTATCCACTGAATCTCGGTGACTAAATGAGTAGCCACTTACAATATTTAAACCTAATAGCGCAATCAATCCCTGAGTGCTAGGCGGGATTTCCCACACATCATATCCCCGGTAATTTACTTTTATGGGTGTAACCCAATCTGCTTTATACTTGGCTAAATCCTCTTTAGAAAGAAAAGCATTGTATTCTTTCGCAAAGGCAACAATTTTATCAGCTAATTCCCCTCTGTAAAAACTTTCTCCATATGTGTCGCCAATTGAACGTAATGTTGTTGCATGATTTTCAGAGCGCCACAGCTCTCCGATTTTTGGTGCTCTTCCACTAGGTGCAAAGGTTTCGAACCAATGCTGAAATTCCTCACCCATCAACACCTGCTTAAATCTCCGATAGGCATAACCCCAATATTTTCCTAATACTGGGGTCAAAGGATAACCGCTTTCCGCATAGTCAATCGCTGGCTGCAGAACCTCCCGGAAAGTCAGCCGGCCAAATCTTCTCGATAATTCAGCCCATCCAGAAGGAGCACCCGGCACGGTAACCGGCATCCACCCGTGGGCAGGGATTTTTTCATATCCTCTTGCTTTTATGGCTTCAATCGAGATGCTTAGGGGTGCCGGACCACTGGCATCCAACCCATACAGGCTTCCATTTGTCCAAACAAGTGCAAAAGCATCTCCCCCAATGCCATTCGAAGTTGGCTCCAAAACCGTTAAAGCCGCTGCTGTGGCAACGGCGGCATCAATGGCATTTCCACCTTTTTTGAGCATATCGAGACCCGCCTGAGCAGCAAGCGGCTGAGAAGTCGCCACCATGCCTCGCTTCGCCATCACCGTCATTCTTTGTGAAGGATAGGGATGATATAAAAAATCAACATTCATCGGCAACACCCTTTTAGTCATATTATTCTAATTATACCAAATTATTAAAATATATGATTTTTTACAAAAGGTTTTTTAATAGAGTTTTTAAAAAAGGCACAAAAAACCCCGCCACAGGGCGGGGTTCTCATTCTTATTATTATTGCGCTTCAATCAAACCGTAACGGCCGTCTTTACGCTTATATACAACATTGGTTAGACTTGTCTCAGCATTTGTAAACACATAGAAACTGTGACCAAGCATATTCATTTGAAGGATCGCTTCCTCGCTATCCATTGGTTTCAAATCGAAGCTCTTTTGGCGAACCACTTCCAGATCTTGCTCCTCATCTACTGGCGTTCTTTCAGAATCGTCCAGCGTCACGAACATAGCTGGTGCATGGCCCTTTTCACGGAACTTGCGGTTAACCTTTGTCTTATGCTTACGAATTTGTCGCTCAAGCTTATCAGTGATTAAATCAATCGCTGCATACATATCATCATGAACTTCCTCCGCACGAAGCACTAGATTCGGCATCGGAATCGTAACTTCCACTTTAGACTTTTTATCTTGATACGTTTTCAAATTCACATGTACAGTTGATTCAGGAGTTTCAGTAAAATACCTTTCAAGCTTAGCAATTTTCTTCTCGACATACTCTCGAATTGCTGGAGTTACCTCAATGTTTTCACCACGAATGTTAAAATTCATAAGTGAGCCCCTCCTTTTCATTTACAAATGCTTACGCTTCTTAGGGTCGCCATTTTCGTGAAATAGCCCCTTACAAAAAGCGCTAAGTCTTATTAATAAGACTATATGTTTACATTTCTATTTTACCCCATAAAACTCCTGCTAGTACAGGAAAAAACTTTGTGGAAATTGTCTGTTGTGTGAAGGATGTTTAGTGGTGGATAGAAAATGACTTTAGATTATTAAAATGTGGCCTTCATGACTACCGTTTT
>NZ_JBALOW010000003.1:90467-115890 GCF_036965085.1 Bacillus sp. JJ1532 | reverse complement strand
AAAACGGTAGTCATGAAGGGTTGCTTCTTCCGACTTTTAGGTCCCTAGGTAATAATTTATTTTTAAAAAACATATCATTAACAATTAAGGACAGGAGATATCTCCTGTCCCATAGGTATTATTTCTTCTTATCCAAAAACATTCCATCCTCATAACTAGCCATATAAGGATTTTCGTATTTGGTTTGCTGCTGCTTCTTTTGTTTTAAGGATGTAATATCCGTTTTAATTTCATTCAACTTCGCATTTAGCAGGATATTAATCTTCCTATCATATTTAGCAATTTCTGCCCCGATTTGTTTATCTTCATCACTAAACGGAGGCTTCATTTGATCCAATAACGATTGTCTTTCATTTAACAGGTGCTCAAGCTTTTCAATATATTGCTCTCGTTCATCTTTATTCCCACCCGACTCTTGTAAAAAAGAATAAAGACCTAAAGTAGATTCATAAAGCTCTTTAACAATGCTCACTAAATTCTTCCACCTTGTTGATGACTCATCTGTCGGCTTTGCTGAATAATTTCCTTCCACGTATCGCGAAATTCCACAATAAACCCTTCAACTTCATCAAGAATGGCAACATTATTCGTTACATTGGCTTGTACAAGCTGACGGAACATGTAATCATACATTCTCATTAAATCCGCTGACAGGCCAACATCTGTATTTAAGGTAACCATAAGCTCTTGGATAATGCTTTGGGTTTTTTGGATATTTTCATTTTTTAGCTGAATGTTATTCTGCTGAATCCCTTGCTTAGCAAGCTTAATAAATTTCAATGCTCCATTATAAAGCATTAATGTTAATTCTGCGGGTGAGGCTTGGGTTACAGAGTTTTGCTTATACGTTTGATATGGGTTATTAATGGCCATTTACTGCTTCACTCCCATTTTTATTGCTGCATTGCCATCCCTAGCTGCTGCATCATGTACGATGATTGCTGATTCATCTTTTGGATGGCTTGTTCCATGGCATTAAATTGTTTATAGTATCGGTCTTCCAGTTGTTTAAGTCTGCCTTCAAAATCCTTCATTCTCGTATTTAAATCATCTAAATTCTTACCGATCGTAAACTGGCTGTTCGTCTTCAAATCATTCCCAGCAGTTTCCTCAATACTCTGCATAGTCGTTGTTAATGAATCTCTTAATCTCCTAGCAATACCCTTATCTGAATAGTTTTCACTGTCCGCTGCAAACAGATTATAAATACCCTCTGGATCATTATTAATAGCCTCTTTTAACTTGGCCTCGTTAATTTCTAACTTTCCTTTATTCACATTATATAAATTCGTTGTGGTAATGCCAATGGCACTCAATTGCTTATATTGGCTATCTCCCTGAAAATTAACCGATGCGTAAAAGTCACTCCGTAATTTATCCAAACCGCTCGACAACTTTTGATCTCTTCGAAGCAATCCGCTTTTGGCCTTTTCTTCCCACATTTTAATTTCATCTTCACTCATGGAATCCCGCTGTTCTTTTGTAAGCGGGGTAAACTCACGATAATACTCTTCGCCGATTTTTTTATTAACTTTATCAATGGTTTCATTGTACTTGTCAATAAAGCTCTTAATATTTTCAAAAACTTTATCAGTATCTGTCTTTGTTCCAATAGTAATCGGAGAATCAGAAACATCTTTTAAGGTAAAATTAACCCCGTTAACAGTGAACGTGTTGGAATGTCTGCCAGTCTCTAAGCCGTTTAGCGTGAACTTAGCGTCTTCTCCGCCTTTTTCATTGCGTCCATGAAGCTGCAGAATGTTTTTCAAAAATGGATCATTCATAAAACTTATTTCTGCATTACGTGTCGTTATTGTTGTGCCATCCGTTTCATAAACATTAGCATTATAATCGCCTGTTTCCGTACGAGTAACAGTCACCTTATCTGCATATTCATCATAAAAGGCATTGACTCCTAAGCCTGATTTGGAGATTTTGTCTAAAACAGAGTTGATTGAATCTCCTCCATTAATTTTAAAAGACTCAGTCACTTGACCTTTCGAAGTATGAGAAGACATTTTCATTTCGAAAAATTTATAGGAATATTCTGCCTCAATTTTTGAACCCTGTTCA
Source organism: Bacillus sp. JJ1532 (assembly GCF_036965085.1). Taxonomy (NCBI): domain Bacteria; kingdom Bacillati; phylum Bacillota; class Bacilli; order Caryophanales; family Bacillaceae; genus Bacillus; species Bacillus sp. JJ1532. The sequence goes on along the minus strand of NZ_JBALOW010000003.1, from coordinate 113,817 downwards.
ACATCATCTGTAAAAAGTAAATTACCAGTAGCTCCATCTACGGTTAGTTTTCCATCACTACTAGTATACTTCTCACTTGTGGCATCATAAGTAAAATCCCCAGTTACATACGTTTTAGTTTTAGCATTGTCAATCAATGCATTTCCATTTGTATCTTTATTAATTGTTCCGTCAGCATTTTTTTGATACGCTGTCACTTTAATTGAGCTAAGATTTGCAATCCCAGCATTGGACAAGTTAAATTCCTTTTTAGCCGTGCTAACAGAAAATGTGTCCTTTTGTGTATATTTATAAGATAAATCAAAACTTGTTCCCTCTGCTACTTCTTTACCAAAAGTTAACTGACCTGTTTCCGTATTAAGGTATGCTTTTCCCGGAGCAAGGTTTTCCAATTCAGATTTATCTGTTGTAATTGTAAAACTTTCGACAATAGTATCATCTACATTTTTAATATTGATTGTCTGATTAGCTACACTGCTAGCATCAATTGTCCCGCCTGATAACTGGCTAAGTTTTGCTGTCTTACTTGCTTTCGTTACTTTTACATTCTCAGTATAGCCATCGCCAGCAGTAGTCTTCCAATTTGTAATAGCCCCAGCAGCGAATTTATCCTGTAAAGAGTATATGCTAGCCTTAGGATCAATTTTTCCACCAGCTTTAGAAATTGCAACCTCACTTGCATTCGTTGCAGCCGAAGCTAAACGATCCACTTTATTAAAAGTATAGCTAGCATTTCCAGCAGTTGGTTCGGATGATGCTGAGATCTTACTTTCATTAGAGGAAGTTGCGGTTTTTGTTAAAAAGGTAGAAGTCAAACGCATCTTCAACGTTTCTTCCCTTAGCGAAAAGAGAAGTGTGTTCATTTCACGGTAATTGTCCCTTTTCCATTCAAGGGTTTGCTTCTTCTGACCCATTTTGTCATACGGAATTCGTTGTGCCCGAACCATATCCTTTACAATACTATCTATATCCATACCGGTTGCTAATCCGGTGATTCTTAATCCTGCCATTTCCATCCTCCCTTTTCATCTCGGAGACTATCAATTTACACAGTCCATACTCTTATTTATGTTATCGGCCATTGCTGAAAAAATTGAAGTTCGAATCCAAAAGAAAAAGAAGAGTTCCACACCCTTCCCCCTTAAATCTTCGTATCCATTAAAATTCCCGTATATTCCGTAATTCTAGCCATCAAATCAAGAAACTCCTTGGACGGAATCTCTTTAATCACTTCTTTTGTCTTCTGGTCCTGAACCTCGACATAGTATCGATTTGTCTCTTCGTGAAGGTTGAATTTCAGAGAGGTCATATTCGACTCCAATACTTTATTAATGCCTTCAATCTGAGTTTCGACTTTTTCCTTTTCATTCGTTTGTGGATTTAGAACATTCTCTGAGGTGTGTGGTTGTTTAGTGTCTAAATTCTTGTGGCTGACTTCGTTCACTTCGGGCTGTTTCTGGTATTGGGGCATTCCTTGAACACCCGTTTTCACATGCGAGGTAACTTGCATAACCGGCCCTCCTTATTACTTTTTAATTATATCGGTTCAAAATCAACTATTTTTAGAAAAATTAATCATTTTGGCAAATTAATCCTATATTTATTTTTATAATGACAAAAACTGTTTCTTTTAATAGTTATATTTTTGAATCTTGTTTTTAAATCTGCCTTATCCCTCTTAACAATTCATCACATTTATATTCATTCACACAATCCTCCCAGTAGCCAAATTTTAAAATGGCATCGATGTTCATCGCTGGGTTGACAATATTACTGTGCAAGTCCAGAATTTGTCCGCGGCCACTTCCTAATTGAAGCAGCAAAGTTTTTTCATCTTGCTGAGCGATTACGATTCTCGGAATTTGAATATTCCAGTCAAGATTAGCAGTTTCTAGAAGAAAATCCTCCACCTGATCTAATTGTTCACAATACCACCTTTGCATCCATATTGCAGGATTGCTTTGATTAATGACATCTTCTAGTGGGATCGAATACCGTGCTCTTAGTCCGGAATCCGTTTCAAAGACGCGGTCAAATGCAGCTTCTCTCTCAACAATATGCTTCTGAAACTCTTCAAACTTACTATTATTCCTATTGCCCCATAGCTGAACAAATAAAGCCGGGCCACCATTATCATCAAAAATAACCCCCGCTATCAGCTCACTACTTCCCGTACCAAACGCTTTTTTCCGCGAGATAATAAATCGATTATAATCGACAATTTCCTTCATTCCTTGATTTCCCGCTTTCACAGTTGCATCACCAAAACGCTTGTTGAACTCTAGGCTGACTATCTCCATCCATTCACCAAGCTTCTGAAGCGTTTCTTGCATTTGTGTCATTACATGCAAATCTGTTTTATTAATTTCTCCACTTTTCACTAATTTGGTCCTTTCTAAAAAAAGTATGAATGCATGAATAAGGGAATCATCATTGTAGGACAAAAGATAATGATAAATATCATTCCATCTTAAAGATTGAAAGTCTATGTCAAATAGTTGGTTAACTTCCTCGATGTTTTTTGTACAATAACGAAGGAATACATCATTGTATTTATTTTGATCATTCAACTGACTAAGCACTTTTTCATAACGTCCTAATTGACCCGTATGCTCGGTAGATTCCACTTTATTTTCTAAAAAACAAACACTCGTATCTGAATAAAACACCATATCTACACGGCAATTTCGATCGTCATCCAGTGGGTAAAACTTTTGAGTGACAACCCTGAAATGATCGCCTGGAATATGTAATACTTCATTCACAAATCCATCAATTACAGCCTGGTTACTTCCCAAAACACCTGCCAAAACCTCTGTTGTAAAATCTTCAAGTGGAACGTTCATATGAACGTCACTTCTTTCATAAAGGCTTAAAAGCTTTTCAAAAATCGAGCCCATCTCTTTTTCCATTTCACTCATCCTTTAAGTAGATAGATACGTTCATAAAAACCGCATGGCCCTGAACAAACCAATGCCAGAAAAGCATCCAAAGTCATATTGCCACTTTCATCAAAAATCATCTCTTCACTGGCATCTTCAATTAGTAATGAACCACACTTGGGACAAAATTTTTTATCCGCCAAATGGAAAACTCCTTTATCATGTCTGTATGCTTTTCTATCGCTATATCATAAAAAAGTAATGATAAATATAAGGGATATTCTACTAATCTTTTTGTATATATTAACATATTAGGAGTTTCTTCCTAATCATTATATTGCCATTAATGAACAACTGTATTCAATTGCTTCTCTAGATGATAAACTTCATCTTTTAAAGCATTCAATTGCGTATTGAGCTTATGAATTTCAGTTCTACTAAACTTATGTGCAAGGGAGAATTCAGCAATTTCCTTCATCTCATGCAGTTTATTATTTATTTTAGCTAAAATTTTTGAACGCTCTTTACTCCACTCTAGCTGCTGCTCTAGGAACTTCTTTAATTCTTGTTGTTCAATATTCATCTAATATTCCCTCCCCCAAAATGAAAAAGAGCAACCTCCTTGGTTACTCCAATTTCCCTTTATCCTTTTAAATCAATATTCCCACCCAGATGTGGCTGAGCTGAATGCTGGAGTGCTTGCACATCAGCTGTTGCCATCATTTTTGTCAGACCATCCGCCCCCTGTTGAACTTGATCCATTGCTTTTTTCATAACGGACAGGGAAGCTTGTTGTTGAACTTGTCCCTGGCTTAGTGCCATTGAGAGTAATGCGATATCCATGTGGGTACCTCCTTTATGTATGAATGATTAAGAAACGACATAAGGATAGAATACTTGCTCAAGCTCTTTCTTTAGCTTTTTAAATCGTGGCACAACGATGAATTGAATTATCTCCTGTACTTTAGTGTAGTTCTTTTCTTCATACACAGTTACAACTAGGTCTGCAGCCTGGCTAAATCCAGCTTATTGGTTAGAAATACCCATATTATTAATTTCATTAATGATAGGCTCAATTGTTCTGACGATTGTTGAGTATGCTACTAGTGCATCCTCAAACAAAAACACGGTTTGTTCACTTTTCCCTTCACCGAAAAGCTTTTGAATGTGATGGAAAACTTCTAGAATCGTTTCGGAAAGCTCTAGTGATTTTTTCATGACTTCGAAGTATTTTTCCATTATTAGCCTCTACAATATCAGCTTTATTTTAACCCTGTCATCTTATTTGAAAATCTCCGTGAAACAATTTGTGAAACAAGAAAATTCGGGTGGTGACATGCTTGCAAACTATCGAATGTATGCATTTAATACACCGAAAATTTCAACATACAATTTTTTGAATAGATTTTCTATCAACAATATAAAGAACATAATTATTAATATTTTTTGTACATTCAATGTCTGTTGAGAAATTTCTTAAAAGCTTGGTTACTTCTTGATGGGGATGGTTATATTTTTTATTTTCACCCGCAGATATAAATGAGTAAAATAAATTACCCCCTTTAATCTTGGATAATAGCCCCTTATCAGTACCCGTTCTACTTCCATGATGAGAAACTTTTAAAAGCATATTTTCATTGGTATTGCTTATACTTAAATATTTTCCTAAGTATCCATAACCTGTATCACCGGTTAAATAAATTCCTGAATCTCCAATTTCAATATAAATTGAAATGGAACTATCATTAAGGTCAGGGCAGGAAATAGAGTTATTAGTTTTTGAATCTGGATTTGTAACTTTAATATTCATTCCATTATAGGAAAATTCAATTGGTTGATTAATATTAACTTTTAAATTAACCTTTTTTATTGCTTGTTTTAGTTTAAGTACACTTTGAACATCATGTTTATAATCAAAATTCATATACACTGCCTTAATAGTAAATATCCCCGAGTCAATCAGTTCCCAAGACCCACGGATATGATCAATATGCTTATGTGTAATAACCAATCCATCTATGACCATACCAATTCCATGTGCAGCTAATATATTTTTTATTGTTTCATCGATACTCTTTTTTCGGGATGTATAAAAATTTGTATCTATTAAAAATACTTTTTTTGAAGAAGTTATTACTAGCAAACTATCTCCTTGCCCTACATTAAAACCATAAATATAGAGAGCTTCTTCAATTATGCCTTGATCACTTTCTCTTAAACCTTCTATATACTTTTTTATTGGAATAGTTTCTAAGTCATCAACAACATCAGGATATGGAGAATCCGATAAAGCTGCTTCAAAAAAATCATTCTCTTTATCTACTATTATTTTTCCTTTCAAAGCATCTCTAAATGTTTCAATATTACTTTTCACACTATAATATCCACCTTGTTTTACTGAGTTATAGAAAATCCTATTTTCATCCCCAATACCATTAGTAGAATTACCTATTAATGCATAGTACATCTCTTTCGTCAGCAATTCTCCAGAAAAGCGAATCGATCTAAGCAAATGCGGAGAAAACGTATTTGTTTTTATATCAGGTAAAATTGTAGCATTAAAAATATTACGGCTTTTATCCATTAATTCAATTTCATCTATTGAAAAATTGAATTTACTTGCATCATACATTTTAAACATCCCATCCTAATTATAAACATTGAAAGGAGGCACTAGATAACTAGAGCCTCCTTTGAATTTATTTAGGATTAACCTAATAATTGTAATACTGATTGAGGTTTTTGGTTTGCTTGTGCAAGCATTGCTTGAGAAGCTTGTCCAAGGATGTTGGCACGAGTCATTTCCATTACCTCTTTTGCCATATCTACGTCACGAATACGAGATTCAGCTGCTTGAAGGTTCTCAGAAGAGTTGTTTAAGTTAGAGATTGTGTGTTCTAAACGGTTTTGGTATGCACCAAGGTTTGAACGTTGTGCAGATACCTTTTCGATTGCATCGTTAATTGTAGTAATAGCAGCAGCAGCGCTCTTGTGCGAAGAAACATCAAGGGCAGCTTCAACAGTTGTATTATTTGTTCCGTTTGTTACATTGTTTGTACCCGAGAAATTTCCAGTACCTGCTTTCCCAGTAATACCAAGTGCTTCGGATCTCATGTCACCAATTTTAATTGACATGCTTTGCCCTTCATTAGCACCCACTTGGAAAGAAGCTGTAAAGTCTTGTTTACTTCCGCCATCAGTGAAAGAAATATTATTACCGTTAGTTCCAGCTTGTCTAGCTTCAATTACTAAATCAGTTGCAGCAGTTCCTTGCTTTAATGTAACATTATTTAATTTACCTGCTGTTTGTGCAACTAAATCCTTAACTACATCCGCTCCACCTTGAGCATTATGGATGTCAACTCCAATACCAGTTCCTTCGTAATTCCCTTTTGAACCATCGTAGAATTCAATTACTTGACCATCTACAGTAAAACCTTTACCAACTAAACTAGCAGCATCTGTAGCATCGGCAATAGATGCTAAACTAATGTCACTAGTTTTCGCTTTATCACCAGCAGTAATAGTACCTCCTACAGCTGTACCAGCAACACCAGCACCTGCAGCACTAAAGACTGTATCAGCAATTGATCCTGCTGAACCATCAGCAGCACTTCCAGCTTTTGCAGAAATTGTTAAATTTGCGCCAGCATTTGTTGCTTCATACTCTCCATCGATTCCTGCCTTGCCAAAAGCTTGATTTAAAATGTTTTTCAAAGCAGTGGCACTTCCTGCAGCATCCGTAACATCTGCGGTACCTAGAGTAATTGTTAATCCATCGTTAGATACAGTACTTGTATTATTATTATTTTGTTGATCAACCGTTACTGTAAATGTTTTTCCTCCTACTGTAAACGTAGCAGTTGTACCATCAGCAGCACCCTGAGTTAAATCAGCAATTGCATCTGTTGTTTTTGCTTGTGTAAGAGCCGCAGCAGTACCATTTTGTAATTTCCCAGCTGTAATAAGGTCTGTAGAGGTTACTGTAGCTGAACCGTCTCCACCTTTTAATAACTTCTGTGTATTGAACTCAGTTGTATTACCGATACGATTGATTTCTGAAGATAATTCATTGATTTCTTTTTGGATTTCGTTACGGTCAACGGCTACGTTTGTATCGTTCGCTGCTTGTGTAGCAAGCTCACGCATACGTTGTAGGATGTTATGAGTCTCTTGAAGTGCACCCTCAGCAGTTTGAATCATGGAAATACCATCTTGAGAGTTACGGCTAGCTTGGTCTAAACCACGAACTTGTGCACGCATTTTTTCAGAGATTGCTAGACCTGCAGCATCGTCACCTGCGCGGTTAATACGAAGACCAGAAGATAGTTTTTCCATAGCTTTTGCGCCTGCATTATTGTTGATACCCATCTGACGATAGTTATTCAACGCAGAAATATTAGTGTTGATAATCATTTGTATTTCCTCCTTGAAATGTTTGTCCCACATCCATGTGGTTTTTTTGTAGCAAATTAAGAGACTAGCGGCCGTCCAGCCTCTTATTTTGCTTTACGATGATTATATCGGCCTATTTTGTCGAGTTTTAATAGATTTTTGTATTTTTTATTTGTTTTGTGAAATTTTCCAGGATAGAGATGGATGTTTGGGCTGCTTTTTGGTTTTCTTGCTGGATGGCTAGGTAAACTTCTTTACGGTGAATCTCAATATTTTTTGGGGCATCGATGCCGATTTTGATTTGTTCGCCCTCAATGGCTAGGATTTTGATTTCGATGTCTTCGCCGATTCGGATTGCTTCGTTTAGTTTTCTTGTTAAAACAAGCATATTACCGCTCCTCTCCTACAGAGGATTTTTGTTTGAAAATTAAATGCCTTGTAAGGTATTCAACGTCATTCAGAACAATTTGTTTTCCTAGTTTTTCTTTAGTATTAATAATGATAGGACCTTTTAAATTTATCGTTGTTTCTTCGAAGGGCTCCTTTACTGTCAAGATGCCAAAGGTCGCCACAGTTTCTTTTCTTTCAATTTTCAACTGCTCAATCACTGCATCTTGAATAGCTACTTTATATTCTGGAAAAAAGCTAAAGGGATCCGTTACAAGAAAGGCTAGAGCAGGTGTTGATAAGGATTGTAAAACGATAAATGGGGTATCTTCCCCCAATTCTAAAAGCGTAAATCTCTTCTCTTCCTCAAAACTAGGAATCCCATTCTCAAAATGAATAATATTTTCCTGTTCAATTTCTATTTCACCATGATACTTAGTTTGGATTAACATGGTTTCACCCCTTAGAACTTATTTTTGAAGATCTACATTTAAGCCCGGTACCGAAAATGAAATGGACGACTTTTGTTTTAGATAAATATTAGTCTTACCAGGATTAACGTTAATTACTGGTTGATTTGGCTTTATTTTAATTATCGGCTTCTGCTGTTTCACATCCATCTGAAATTTGCCTGATGAGTAATGGATTCTTACCTTGGATGCAGATGATGGCATAAAGCCTATGTTAAATTCCCTTATTGGATCTTCACTATTTGTCTTTGCGATTTGCGGAATGACAAGACCACCTTGTTCAATTTTCATCATTTGGTCACCTTGCTGGGCAATCGTTGCAGTTGCTTTAAGGGCTTGCTGCTTCCCCTTTTCTGCCCATTCCCGTATATGTCTGCTTATTGGCTTCAGCCCCGCATCGGCAAATGCCTCTGATTGATCAATTTGAATAGTCGTGTCTCTTTGTTGATAATCAATTTGGGCATGTGGCTGTCTCATGGTCATATCTGCCATCGGCTGCCGCATTTGGATGGTAGTTGGTGTCTTCTGAATTCCAAGCTTAGCACTTGTAGCATGAATTTGGATGCTAGGAAGCCTCATAAATGGTCACCTCACTTCGGAAATGGAAAAAGAGCTATCTTCCGAAAAAGATAGCCGCATAGAATGATTATCGTAAAAAGTCCATTAGCGTAGGCTGAATAATTCTTGCCCCTACAGCCAGAGCTGATCGATGGATCATCTCTTGAATTTTGAGATCTGTTACTGCTTTTTCAAAATCAATATCTTCGTTTTCAGACATCGTTTTCCTCGCAATTAAATCCTGTTGACCAAGTCTCTCCTCAATTAACTCTACCCGGTTAAACCTAGCTCCAAGATCTGATCTTTCAGCCGTCACATTATCAAAATGCTTTTCAAATTTACTAAGGAACGCATTAATATCAGTAGCTTTTTGATTAGGTTCCTTCAAAGCCTTAATTAGGTCAGCTGTGTCCTTAAACATTTCTGCTGAAAAAACATTCTGTGGGCGAATGTTCACATTAATATTGATCCCTTTCATGACTTCGATTTCTAGGTCTTGTTGATTGGTGGAAATAGCATTTTTGTTAGAAATGACGATGTCCCCACTTGTTATAGAAACTACTTTTGTAGGATCACTTGAATCTTTATTATAAGAAACTGATTCTTCCTCTTTCGTTGAAGTGACCCCAGCTTTGGTTGACTCAGTTAACTTATGTGTTAGCGTAATTTCCTCATTGCCGTTTTTAAACACATAGGTGCGAGTCGTTTCTTCAGTTGTAACTCCATCTCCATCAGTAGTTGGCCCATTGATTATTGGAGCTGGTGCATTATCAAAAGTAAATTGCTTTCCCTGATAATTCACAACTAAATCCTTCTGTGCCTGGGCATCCATCCCATTTAAATCAGCGATATTGAACCCTATATTGCTTATATCTACAGGCTTGCTGTTCGTATTCGTACCATTAAAAATATACTTGTTGTTTATTTTTGTATTGGCAAGGGACTGCAGGTGGCTTTGTAATTCACTAATTTCCTTTGCAATCCCATTTCGTTGATCGGGTGTGTACGTTTCATTGGAAGCTTGGACAATAAGCTCCTTAATTCTGTGTAAAACTTGAGTCGTATCGCTAAGTGTGGCATCCGCATTATCCATCCAGCTATGTACTTCACTTAGATTTCTTTCAAACTGTTCAACTTCTACAACTTGAGAACGATAGGACATCCCTTTAATCGCGATAACTGGATCTTGGGATGGGCGAGTAATTTTCTTCTGAGCATTAATTTGGTCGAGAAGATCACCATATCGTTCATAGTTATTGCTAATATAATTTAGGTTATTACGCATTAGCATATTTTGTGTTATCCGCATTATTTAATCACCAGCCTATCTGCCAACTAATCCCATATTATTAATAATTCGATCTAGCATTTCATCCACCATTGTAATATTTCTTGCCGCCGCATTGTAGGCATGTTGAAATCTAACCATGTTAATCATTTCCTCATCAAGTGAAACAGATGAAATAGACTCTCTTCTAGTTAAAACTGAATCAGCAAGAATCATCGTATTCTTGGTCATTTGGTTTGCTTGAGAAGCCTTAACACCCATATCACCAATAATCGATTGATAGAAGCTCATTACGGACGATGAAGAGCCTCCGTAATTTAAGATTTCGTCTTTTACACTCGCTAATGCAGATGCGTTGGACCCGCTACCTGCGAAGGCTTCGTCTTTAGGAGTGATGCCCTCATTATTATTAATTGTTAGTGACCAAGAATCTCCTGCTTGTTGATTCTCCACACTTGAAAGGTCAACTTTCAAACCTCCCGGAAGTTCTGCCACATTGTTTTTGATGACTAATTCAGTATCGGGGCTTACATTTCCAGATGGTTGCTCAGTAATCCTATACTTCCAGTTAGCTCCATCAGAGAAAACTTCCACAGTCATTGCACTGACACCTGTTGTGAAGTCGACATTTCCAAATATTACAGGTTCACCAGTTGTCCCTGCATTATTGGCAGCATTTTTTTGCATAGTCGAGGAAATCATCGTCCCTTCCGCAGCTGCAGCTATATTATCCGTACTCTCAAGAATAGCCTTATCAATTTTTAATCGCTTCGCTGCCCCGGTCGGATCTGCAAGAGTAGGTTTATTAGGAGAACTATCATCAAAGGTGAAGAAGTTCTTCCCGTCCTTTACCCCATTCTCCAATTCTGTCAAACTCCAGCCTGAACGATGGACTTCATTAAACTTTTGTGAAAAAGTGTATGCCATTTCGTCTAGCTTCCGAAGCATGTCGGGATATGTACCATTAACTTTTCCATTTGCATCAGTATAGCCGTAAGATTCAATAAAAGAATTTAAGCTTCCGCTCGAATTATTTTTTAAAGGCTCAAAGCTAGTAAAAGTATAAGATGGATCAATCGCCTTTGATGGATCAGCAGGGTTGACTGCAAAGCCGTCAATGCGTTTACTATTTGGATCAAGCTTTACGAAGTTTAGCCCTTTAACAGGATTTTCAGGATGAGTAGTATCATATTGAACACTGATCCCGATTGCTGTTCCATCTTTATCAATTAGCTTAATGTTCCTTCCATTTGAATCTTTTAGAATTTTTCCATCGTTGTCTGCGAGGTAGATTTCTACCTTCCCATCAGCTATTGGAGAAGCCAATCCACCAGATTTTTGCGGTTCTACTTTAATATTTACATAGGTTGATAAACTATCAATCAACAAATCTCGCTTATCATATAAATCATTAGGCAGATACCCGTGAACTTCAATATCACCAATTTGTTTATTAATATCATTGATTTGGTTAAGAATGGAGTTTACTGCTTTCTGAGTTACATCAATTTCATTTTTGTAATCTTCACGAACAGCGGTAAGGCTAGAGCTTAAATAATTAAATGTATCCACTACCGCAAGACCTCTCTGGCGAACAACTGATCTTGTCCCAGAATCCTGAGGAGTAACAGACAAGTCCTGAAGGGATTTCCAGAATTGATCAAGAGTATTAGCTAAACCGTGCTCAGTTGGCTCGTTCATGATGGTTTCCATCGTACGCAATGACTGGCTTCTAGCACTCCAATAGCCAAGCTTATTGTTTTCACCGCGGTATTGGTCATCTATGAAACTATCCCTCATCCGTTGAATGGACCCTGCCATGACACCTGTTCCCATTTGCCCTGGAATTTGCGGACGATTCATGGAAGGGTTTGGGAAAGGATTTGTCTGTTCAAAGTTGACCCTTTGTCTTGAATATCCAGGAGTATTAGCATTTGATATATTATGTCCAGTTACGTACAAAGCTGCCTGCTGAGCGGACATCCCTCTTTTGGCAACTTCTAATCCGTGAAATGTAGAAATCATTATATTCTTCCCCCATTACGCCTTTGAATCAAAAATAGAACGATTGTTTTCTTCCATATCATGCCCCTGATTTGGACGATCGTAGTTATAGGAGTCAATCTCTGGTGACAGCATATCGATTGATATGTTGACAAATTGTAGCGATTGCTCTATTAATTGCTGATTTAGCTCATTTTGCTCCTTTAGCATGCTGATTTGTTCTTCTAAGGCAGTTTTGATGCCCAATAATTTTTGTTTTTCCTCTTCAGTAGCTGCATTTATACATTCAGTCAATGTGATATTCCGATCTGTAGACTGATCCGCTTTTAAAAATAGCTTTGTTTCATTTAGTAAATTGCTTTCTACCTTTTGAAGAGCTTGGAGAAAGAGTTTCTCTTCTGTAATTGTTGATTGTAGGGCAGAGAGATCACCTTTTTTGATAATTTCTGTTTTTTGAATGGCTGCTGTTGTCAGTTTCTCGTACGTTTTTAACAGCATTTCGAGTGTTTTTATAAGATTGAAAGCAGACAAAGGTTAAATCCCCCTTTTCCCTGTTATTACAGATTCCAGAAATCATACATTTTTTTAGCAATTTCTCGCGGTTTTATTTCATATTCTCCCGATTGGACCTTTTCCTTCAATTTCTCCACTTTTTCTTGTCGTTCGATTTCAAGTGGACTTCCCTTTAGAAGCTCCAATGCCTCGGAGGAAATTTCAATTTTGTCCCGCTTTGATACATTTTGCGCCTTATCCATTTTTTCTAGCTGCTTATTATATGGGTTAACGTTCACACGTCCGATATTGTTGATTTTCATTTGGTTCACCCCTTTAAAATGATTATATAAAGTTCGATTATTTTTATAAGTTTCCATCCCTATTGGTTATTCTTTTTCTTATATCGGTAAAAATTCGAGAAGTTGAAGAAAAAAGTTGATTTTGTAAAAATGGTGTTACTTTGCAGTCAAAAAAACTACTAGAAACGAGCTCTAGTAGTTGGATTATGTGTAAATATTAATGAGCAGGCCTTTGATTTCGCCTACCATATTTAGAATATCAAGGCCCTTTTTTTCTTTATCTAATACTGTATTCGTCAAATCAATAAGCTTTTTATCTACTTCTTTGACGATTTTATAGATTTTGGTTCGACCACGGCGATTGAAGCCTCGCTGTTCTTCCAATTGAAGGCCATTTTGAACAGCCTCTTCTAGAAAGCTTTTTACTAATTTCTTATATTTTCTAAGTTCATCAACTGTCCGCTTTTCGGATAATGTTTTTCCTTGATCTTCGATGTCTTGAACCATTTTATTAAACTTATCATACAAAACCTGCTGGCGATTCTTAGAAATTACTTCTTGAAAGGAAATACTTTCAGTCGGTAAGTTTTGTTTGGTTTGTATTTTATCAAGTCCTGCTTTTCCGATCTTTTGAACATCCATGTGACAACCACCTTAAAATCGAAGTGTGACTTTATTTTAGCATAAATTAGTGTAAAAAGAGAGAGGTGCTGTGGTGTGCACCTCTCGGAAAAATTAGCCTTGTAGTAATTGCAGAACGCCTTGCGGCAATTGGTTTGCTTGAGCAAGCATCGCTTGAGCAGACTGATTAAGGATGTTGTTTTTCGTAAATGCAGTCATTTCAAGAGCCATATCGGCGTCCCTAATACGTGATTCAGATGATGATAGGTTTTCATGAGTCACTTTTAGGTTATTGATCGTGTGCTCTAGGCGGTTTTGAAGTGCTCCTAGGGAAGCTCTTTCACCATTGATTCTTTCAATGGCAGTATCAAATACTTTAATAGCTGCTGAAGCTTTTTCATGTGAGCTTACATCAATTGAGTATTCAACGAACCCTTCACTTAAACCATTTGAAACATTTTTGATTACGTTAAATGCTGCACCTTCAATCAGGTCTCCATTCATGTCTACAATTTTAGTTCTTGGGTCTGTAGTAGAGATTCCAATTTTGGGTGAACGAATATCGTTTAACTCAACTGTAAGGATTTGGTGTTGGTTTGGTCCTATTTGGAGATTAGACTTAAACACATCACCATCACCTGTATTTGACAACATAATATCAGGTAAAACTGATGACTCATGACCAGATCTTTGTTTTAACACAATCTCATTACCTGTGCCTTGAACAAAATATTTTTGTCCTAGTTCTGGATTTCTTTCAATTGCTTTTCGGAGGTTTTCCGCTTGTACAGTTAAACTGTCACTATGACGCATTGCCTTTCCTGTGTTTACATCGTCATTAAATTGAGTGGAATCATTTACAACCTTGATTTCTACCCCATCAATTGTGAAAGATTGACCTACAATTGAACGTTCTATATTAAATTTGAATTCGCCTGGAATTGCTGCAGTTAGGTGAGTTTCTGGTTTTGTGATGGCCGTAGCTGTACTCCCGGCAGCTTGTTCTTCCAAAATAATTTTTGTACCTGATTTACTAGCATTATAGCCATTTGGACTAGTGGTCACTAAGGCAGATGCTTTAATAGCTTCTAATAGACTATTAGCTTGGTCACTTGCATTACCTTCAACACTAAATTCTCCTGTGCCTGGTGTTTTACCACGGACTCCAGTGAAAGTCTCATTACCAATCTTAATAGTTTCATTTTCTCTAAATCCATTTGTGATATCTAATTCATACTTAGCTGGATCTGAACCACCCGCTGGATTTAAAACATTAAAATGTACTGTTCCTTGCGCATTACCAACCGTTCCAATAACAGGTGCAGCTTTAGATCCCTTTGTATCTGTAAGAGTTAACTTATTATCAACTACTTGGACAGTATAATCATTTTTTAAAGTTGAATGATTTTCAATAGCTTCTTTAATGTGACTAGCTTGTTCATCAATAGTACTGCCAATATTAATTTCATTGGCTCCTGCACCAGATTCAACAAATGTAAAAGTTTGATTATCTATAACAATCTGCTCTCCAGCTACAAACGACTTTGAAACTTCTAATGAGTATTTATCTGATCCAAGGTCTGTTAGTTTGTATGCTCCTTCAGTGATCGATACTCCGTACTTTTCTACACTTGGTGCAATTCTCGTAGCTCCACCATTCAATAATTTCTTAGTATTAAACTCCGTTGCATTACCAATCCGGTTAATCTCAGAAGTCAACTGATCAATTTCCTTCTGAATTTCCTTACGATCACCTTCTGTGTTTGTATCGTTTGCCGCTTGTACAGCTAGCTCACGCATACGGTGCAACATGCTATGTACTTCTGTTAGTGCTCCTTCAGCTGTTTGGATTAGGGAAATTCCGTCTAGGGAGTTTCTTTCAGCCATTTGCAGGCCGCGGATTTGGGCGCGCATTTTTTCAGAGATAGCAAGTCCTGCGGCATCGTCAGCTGCACGGTTGATACGTAAACCCGATGATAGTCTTTCTAGGTTTTTGGAAGTGTTGAATTGGTTAGATGATAGGTTTCTGTAAGCATTTAATGCTTGAATATTATTATTAATTCTCATTTCATTTGATCTCCTTTATTTTGAGCTATTCTACTGTAAGGATATGTTTTTCGTAGGCATTTGCTTTTTGTCGTAAAGCATTGGACTGTTTTTTTTGTTTTGTTTTAAGAGCCTGATTCCACGATGTACTTATTTCGCTTAGAATGTTTATTACTTCTTCTATTAACTTAGTATCTTTATTTATATTTGCTTCAATTAGCTTCTCTGACATGTAGTCATAGAGGGCGTCTAATTGATCTGCAATAATTCCAGCTTCATAGTTTATTCCCGCATCTAGTCGGTATAGGATGTCATTTGCTTTTGTTAAAAGTTGATTAGATTTGAAATAATCCTTTTGATTTATGGCTTCCACTGCTTCTTCTAGAGTGGTCATACAAACTTCATATAGTAATGAAGTGATTTCTTGAGGTGATTTTTTATAAATCATTTCTTCTGTTAAGAAGTCGGTCACTACTGTGCACCTCCAAATTGGTTATCTGTCTCTTTTATCGACATTTTTCTCAAGTGTTTAATAGTTTTTTTCCATTTCCTCAATTAGAACTAAAATCTCCGCCATAACAGCATAAAGCTGCGGGGGAATATTATCCCCCAGGTCCATGTCCAGCAGGTTGGATACTAATGAAGAATCCTCCTGCATATGAATATTATTCTTTTTGGCTAGTTCGATAATTTGTTGGGCAACCTGTCCTTTTCCATGGGCGACAACGACAGGAGCCTTCCCGTTTTCTTCATCGTACTTAATAACAGCAGCGGAAGGACCGTTGATTTCTTTGCGTTTCTTTTGGTTGTAAAAATTTGAAACTCTCATATTTTGAAGTCCATTCCCTTCTCGGTAAAGACTGGTCTTGTTGGTTTAGCTTGAGCATCTGGTTCGTTTTGAGAATTAGATTCTTTTTGGATAGGGGTCATTCTTGTAAAGCTTAAGCTGCTGACGTTATATCCTACCTCTTGAAGCTTATCTTTTGTAAAAGCTGCTAATGGCTCCATTTTCTCTTTAAAGCCCGGCAGATCATTTTTGATTGTTATGGATAAATTTTTATCCGTTGAATTTAATAGAATGCCAACATCTCCGAGCTTTTTCGTTTCGAGTAGAAAATATAGATTACAGTTCTGCCAATCTACCTGCTGACCTTCATTTTTGGAATTGACAAATACCTGCAGGTTTTCTGGTTTGCCACCTAACAATAGTGGGAGATTGAAAAACATACTTTGCAGCGTCCCTGTTGCATCGGACTTGCTCAGTAGCTGTTGGCCTGTAAGATTCGTTAGAGCCTGTTCAGCCTGTTGGGCAATTTTTGTATTGGTTTCTTCCCCTTGTGCTAGCTTCATCAGGACAGCTTTTAAGTTTTGCTGCTGTTGCTGGTTTTCTTGAGATTGATCGCCTTTTTGGAACACTAGGGATTGTGCGACATCACTGTCATGATTCAATCCTAGAGAACGGACCATTTCAAACATTTGTCGTGGGGATGCCTCCTGTCCAGTATATCCGCGAGTCGTTTCCCCAAATTGCGTCAGCATTTGTTGTCCGGGTGTACGATTTTCCAGAGCCATACTTTCTTTATTGATAAAGTGCATGATTTTTTGTTCTGATGGTTTGAAAATAAGTTTGTCGATTAAATTTTTTACATCGTGAACAATTTTCCCAGCTTGAGCATGATCACCTTTAGCTAACAGTTTTTTCGCTTCAGCTAGCTGAGAGCTTGCCTGCATGAGCTGTTTTTCCGTTTTCATGTCTGTAAAAAGCATCATTTCACTTTTTAAAATCGCGTTATCAAGCTTACTGATGGCCGTTTCCAGCATTTGCTTTGCCTGTGGATAGGCGTTATTTTTGAACGTTTCAACTAAACGATGGACATTATCAAGACTTCTAGATATTTCCCCCTTAAGCTCACGAAAATCATGAGTAGCCTGAGCGAGTTTCTGAGAAACCTTGGTTACTAGAATATCTTTAGATTGAATTTGCATGGATTGCAGCTGTTCATTGAGATCGTATTGAGACAGCCTTTGATCCTGAGTTACCTTTGGTTCCGCTTTAGCCAGCTCTTGCTCGATTTCTGATAGTTCTGTTGTAATTTGTTGTCGGGCTGCAATTTCTCTGCCTCGATCTAGCAGCTGATTGGCATGATTCATAGCCTTTTCAGCACGTTCAATTGTTTTTACATCAATACTTGGGTTACTGGTGATTTCTTTTCTAACCTGCTCAAGTGCACGTTCTAGATTTGGTTCTTTTTGCAGTTGTTTTAAAGCTTGGTTAATAGTATCAGAAGGACGAACTTCTTGAGCTTTTCCTAGTTCTGTCATGTCAGCATTTTTTAAATTATTTATTGGCTGAGTGATCTTAGCAGCCGATTGTTCCTTTTGGTTCATTTCTGAACCATTGTCCGTACCTTTTGATTGCGTCTCCTGTTTTAAAGAGGCTTCCACTTGTTGAAGCATTTTAACAAGGCGCTCACGACCGGCTTGATCCAACTGGTTGGCCTGCTTGGCTAAACGCTCAATGTCTTTTGAAATTTGGGGTTCTATATTTTTATTGTTAGTAATGAGATCCTGAACTTTTTGTAAAACTTTATTCGTATCAGACTCTGTTTTGATCTGTTCACGAACTTGTTGAATGGAGTCTTTTACCTGAGTTTCAGGTTGCTTTGGATTTGGTTCTATTTTCGTTTCTCCATCCTGATTGTTTTGTGATTGCTGTACTTGTTGGCGAGTTTCGATTTGTTTTAATTCAACTTCCGTTTTGGATAAAGCTTGGTTGAGACTATCTCGACCTACTGATTCTTTGCCTATTTGTTGTAACTGACTAGCTTCTTTTAAAGCTTTTTCTACTTTTTGTGCAACTTCACGATCCATTTTCGGATGGTTGACGACTTGGTTTCGGACTTTTTCTATAGCATGTTGGAGGTTTAGATTCCTTTGAACCTCCGCTTTTACTTCCTTCACGATTTCACTTGGACGCTGTTCTGATGTGCTTCGATCTTGTTGTGATACTTGAGTAGGCTGGCGGGATTCCATTTGTTTTAATTCGACTTCTGCCTTAGCTAATGCTTGTTGAAGACGATCTCTGCCTACTGATTCTCTTCCGATTTGTTGTTGCTGGTTCGCTTCTTTTAAAGATTGTTCCACTTTTCGCGCAACTTCACGATCCATTTTTGGTTGGTTGACGACTTTATCGCGGACTTTTTCTATAGCCTGTTGAAGGTTCGGATTCCTTTGAACCTCCGCTTTTACTTCCTTCACGATTTCACTTGGCCGCTGTGCAGTAGTGCTTCGATCTGTTTGTGGTACCTGAGTCGGCTGAGCAGGTTGACGGGACTCTATCTGCTTTAGTTCCACTTCAGCTTTTGTTAAAGCTTGCTGGAGACGGTCTCGACCTACTGACTCTCTCCCTACTTGCTGAAGCTGAACCGCTTCTTTTAATGCTTGTTCTACTTTTTGTGCAACTTCACGATCTACCTTTGGATGGTTAACAACTAGATCGCGCACTTTTTCAATCGTTTGTTGGAAGTTTGGATTCCGTTGTACTTCCGCTTTTACTTCCTTCACGATCTCACTTGGACGAACATCAAGATTTGCTTGGTTAGCAGCCTTTCCACCTGTTTTTTCAACCGATTCTCCAATTTCAGCTAGTACTCTACTCAAAACTTCTCTTCCAGTAGTCATTCTCCCCTGTTTTGCTAGGGCCATAGCTTCATTTGCAGCCTTATTTGCTTTATCTGCTAACTCTTTGGGGAAACGTGGATTTTCTGCAATTAATTCTTTCACTTGATGAATAGACCGTGGAAGATTTGGGCTTTTAGAAACCTCATTTTGCAATTCTTTTACCACGCTAGCTAAATTCGATTCCTTATTGGGAAGTGTGTCCGTTCTTTTCTGTTGAATCGCCGCATTCACTTCCTTGACGGATTGCTGTTCACTCTTCAACAACTGCTCTTCCGCACCTTTTAACGCCTGAAGTAGCCGCTCCTTCCCAATCGTCTGCAATTTTTCAGCCTCTGACACCGCTTTTTCAACTTTTTGCACAAGGTCACGGTCGATATTGGGATTTTTTATGATGACTTCTTTAATCTGCTGTATGGCCTTCTTTAAATTGGGCTCCCGCTCCACCATTTCACGGCTTTTCCGGACGAGCTCGCTTAGTTGATTGGATGGAACTGGAGGTTTGGATTGTATATGTTCGGCCTGTTGAATTGGAGCCGGCTTGGCTGTTTCAACAGGATTCGATGGTATATTTGTTTTTTGAATAAGCTGTTGCGGTATCTTCGGATCTTTACTTTCAAGTTTAAACTCCGGGTCAATTTCTTTTGCAATATCCGTCAGCACCTCATTTAATGGCTTTCCGTGTAAAGCCTCATGTACAGCACGAAGCTGCGGCTGTGTCGGTTCAAGTCTTTTGTTGGCAAGTGCCTTAACAGTTTCAATTTTTGTTTCTGCTGTTCCTTTTGCTTTATCCATGAATTCTTTTAAATCTTGTACGGTTTCCTTTGATAGTGGAGAACCCTTGTCTAATAAAATTTGAACAGCTTGCTTTAAGCCGGTACTTTCTTTTCCGGATAGCCCTAAGCTTTTTAGAACGTTCTCTTCATTGATCACCCGAGCGCTTGAAGCTGATTTGACGCCTTCCGTGTCTATCGTCTTCACATGAATCATTTGATCATTTTTTTCACTTACTTGGATCGTTACCCGATTTCCCGAAGCAGGAACACCATCTTCAAAACGGGCAAGCTGTTCCCTGCCTCTAATTTGTAAAATGGCCTCATTATCAGAAACTCTCTCTTTAATCGTGGCCCGATAGACAGCTCCTTCCTTTACCTCTGCAGGACTCTCTAAAATGGCTGAAGGATTAAGCGATGGCTGGCTGTTGATTTGCATATGTTCCACTCCCGTACACTGCGTTCTGCACTTAATATCGGTTTAATCTAGATAATATTAAATAATGTGTAGTTGGATTTTATTAGGGGAAGGGCTTTTGCCAACAAAAAAAAGGATATCCCTAAAGATATCCTCATCCCTTAACTCTTCCGAAACTTCTCATCCACCGCAAAGTAAGTCGCATGCTTCTCTCTTCGTTCTATATCCTTCCTGCGTTCTTCTTCTGTTGTATGTACTTGTAAATCCTTCCTCAGCTCTTCTGTACACTTATCACAGATTTTCCCTGTCCGAATAATTGCCCCGCATTTGTCACAAGGGTATCCTAGATTCGGAAACTGAGTCAGCTGAAGTCTACCGGCTTTGATAAATTTTAAAATCAATTCTTCCTCGACTCCTGTTGCTTCGACAACCTGGTTCATCGTGGCTGCGCGGTTTTCCCGTTTGCGCATGAATTGGTAGACGGTTTCATAGGCTTTTTCTTCTTCTTTCCAGCATTTTTCGCAAACATCGCGGAATTTATTTTTCACAAAAATACTATCGCATTTTGGGCAATTCATAAGCTCTGCCATTCTTTCTCCCCCTCAAGTTGAACATGTCTCTATATTTTCTCCATTATAGCCAAAGTTCTCCATTTAAGAAATGACGGATTCGCGAATTTTCGTTAGCCGCGTGCAAAAGTAAGGGAGCATACCGAATGGGCACCCGCTTCCTTAAAACATTTGGCTGCATGACGAAGAGTGGAACCTGTTGTATAAATATCGTCAATTAAAAGAATTTTTTGATTCGGAATGGGTTCCTTTATTTGAAAGACTTGCTCTAGATGGATTCGTTCGGAGCGGGATTTCTTCGATTGTTTTTCGGTGTGGATTCGGGTAAAAAGGTTACTTGGCTCAAAGCCACAAGCCCGAATTAATGCCTCAGACTGGTTAAAGCCGCGTTCATAAAGGCGCTCGGCACTTAAAGGAATCGTGACTATCTTGTCAAAGGAGATTACAGCAAGCTTTTTTTTCATAAAAGATGCAAGGACATGCGTGAGCACATAGTCACCCCGGTATTTATATTGGGCCATGACCTCTTTGGCAAAGTCATTGTACATCACGATAGAGAAGTTTTTCTCCAAAGTCCCTGCCCATTGCAAATCTTCCTCCCAACGAACACAATCCAGACATTGGTCATGAAGCTTAAATTGTGGTTCTATTTGCTCTAACGGACGATCACAGGTCCGGCATGTTTCACCAACAATAATGGAAAACTTTTCGAGGCAAGACCAACACACTGTCACCTCTTCCTCTTTGGAAAATAAAGCGGTCCAGCCTATTTGAGGGATTATTTCTGCAAAACAAACAAGACAATGTTTAATAATCGATCAATCCTTTCTTTTTTGCTTCAACATTCATATTTTGGATTTGTTTTTTCGCACGGATCATGGCTTCGGTTTTTCCGTAATGAAAAAATACAATATCACCGCCGGGAGCAAGCGAGCTTCTTCCAACACGCCCAGCAATTTGGACAAGAGCACTTTCGGTAAAAATCCGGTCTTCTGCACCCAAGACAGCGACATCAATATTCGGAAAGGTTACACCCCTCTCTAAAATAGTCGTTGTGAGCAGAAGCGGAATTTCCTTATTTCTCATCGCTTGAACCTTTTCTTTACGCTTAGGATCCTCGGCATGGACCGCTTCAATTTTCGGATTGAAATTCCTTACGAGAGGAAGGATTTTTCCCATCTTATCGATCTTAGGGACAAATAAAAGACATTGCTCGTTGGAATCTAGCCGGTTTTTGATCCATTGGATTACGTTTGGCGGGAGCTGCTCTTTTTTGAGCCGCTTTTCCCAGTTGCCGCACCATTGAAAACGCGGTACCGGGAGAGGGTGACGATGAAAACGTGCAGGAATGGTGACAAATTCTCTTTTTCCTTGCCTGCATTCTCTTTGCCATTTTTCATTCGGGGTGGCAGTCAAGTAGATCATTGAAGATGTTGGTTTGCGCGATTGGCGGACAGCATATTGGAGTGATTCTTCGACTGAATAGGGAAAGGCATCGACTTCATCAAGGATGACGGTATCGAAGGCATGGTAGAAACGAAAAAGCTGGTGGGTAGTGGCTATGGTGAGCGGCGCATTGAGATGGCGGTCCTCGCTCCCGCCGTAAAGGGAGGCGACAGTGATATTCGGAAACACTTTTTTCAGACGCGGAGTGAGCTCGAGGACCACATCTGTTCGAGGGGTTGCTAGGCACACTCTTTTTTCATCTGTGAGAGCTACATTTATTCCTTCGAAAAGCACCTCGGTTTTCCCCGCTCCGCATACGGCCCATACGAGTAGCTCTTTGTCGCCTTGCACTGCTCTCACTACCCGTTTTGACGCAATTTGCTGTCCATCGGATAATGTCCCATCCCAGGAAAGCGGTGGATCAGTACATTTCAACGTAGCTACTGGACCTGTCCAGCTAATCAGCGGCGTGCACGTGCTCACCCTTCCCATCATGATGCATTTTCGGCAATAGAGGCACTCTTCCCCGCATCTTGCACATGGAAATGAAGTGAAAAATTGTTTGTCTTTGTTGCCGCAGCGTTGGCAGAAACTTTTGCGGCCTTCTGTTAAAATTCCCTTTC
Source organism: Bacillus sp. JJ1532 (assembly GCF_036965085.1). Classification (NCBI taxonomy): domain Bacteria; kingdom Bacillati; phylum Bacillota; class Bacilli; order Caryophanales; family Bacillaceae; genus Bacillus; species Bacillus sp. JJ1532. Next base: position 90,865 of record NZ_JBALOW010000003.1, on the reverse strand, counting down.
GATAAATGAGATACCCATTTTCATAGTGTTCCTGGATTTTTTGTATCGGATCGGCTAAATCGTCCAGCAATAACTGCTTTCCGGATAATTGCTGCTGGAGTTCTTGTGAGAATGGGTAGGCTGGATTTAAATCTTGGTGAGGAATGCTTTCAATGGAGGAGATTTGATGAGTTTTTTCAGGGGACATTAGGAGTTTGTCTGGGGTTATTTTGCTATAAGTAAGCGCGAATCGCATGTAAACACCTCTTTTTTTTAATATTGTTTTGGAAAGGGTTTGTCCGAGTAAGGGCAAATTCATTTAGCCTGGCCTCATGTGAGGGATTGATGACCGGTTACAGCATTTTTCCCACAGGACAGGAACCAGATGCGATGACAGATAACCGTGATTCGCTTTCTTT
>NZ_JBALOW010000003.1:34505-90278 GCF_036965085.1 Bacillus sp. JJ1532 | reverse complement strand
TTTTCCGACTGGACGGGAAACAGATGCTGAGACTGAAGACCCGGACTCGCCTTTTTTGCTGCTTATGGGAATCAAAGCGAGAGTTTGATAACCGTTTACTGCAAATATCCGCCGGGCGGGAACCGTATGCAGTGAATAGTTACGAAGAATACTTTTTTCCCATCCAGAAAGTTAAATAGCTAACTCTCTGGACAGCCCCGCCACCAACATAACCCTATTATTTCTTCACCCACCCAAGCCCCATCGAGCCTTCGCCAAGATGTGTGCCAATGACTGGGCCAAAGTAGCTGATCATAAATTCTACATTCGGGAATTGGCCTTCTAGCTCCGTCTTCCATTCCACGGCCTCTTCTTCCCGATTGGCATGAATAATAACGGCGCGGTAGGGATCGCCGGATTTCACATCTTCTGCCAATAGGTCGACAACTCGCTTTAATGCTTTTTTGCGGGTGCGAATTTTTTCGGAAGGGACGATTTTCTTGTCTACAAAATGGAGAAGTGGTTTAACTTGGAGCAGGCTGCCAATGAGTGCCTGGGCGCTGGAAAGCCGGCCGCCACGCTGCAGATGAGAGAGATCGTCCACCATAAAATAAGCGCGGATGGATTTCTTCATTTCCTTTAGTCGAGCGATGATTTCTTTAGGGGCTTTGCCTGTTGCTGCCATTTCTGCTGCCTCCAGGACATAGAAGCCTTGCACCATGCAGCTAATTTCTGAATCGAATGGGTAAACCTCAATTCCCTCTGCCATTTCACCTGCAGAAACAGCTCCTTGGAACGTGCCGCTAATCCCGCTCGAAAGATGAATGCTGATGACCGCATCATATTCCTTGGCCAAATGGTTGAAAAGCTCTACAAATTGACCGACGGAAGGCTGGGATGTTGTCGGAAGCTCTTTTTGCCTAACCTCTTGATAGAATTGCGAAGCGGTAATTTCGATTTCCTCCTGATAGCTTTCATTTCCGAAGATGACACTGAGAGGGATCATATGTATTTGTAGTGAATCCCGCAATTTCTTCGGGATATAGGCTGTACTATCCGTGACAACGGCCGTTTTCATATTTCGTTACCATCCTTATTTTCTACTAATATAGAATTCATTTTATCTAAAATCAACTATGATTGCATTAAATAAGGATAAAAAAGGCCTAGATATGTATATTTCAAAAATACTATGAAATAACTTTGCTATCAGCATTCTCCTTATCACTTTTTACCTCTAAGCCTCTATTTTCTAATTCTGCAGATAAGATCTCGATAAAGGAAGGGTCAAGGTTTTGATCAATCGCTTTCAAGTACGTATTAATAAGGACTGTATCTGTCAAACACGCTAAACTATTCATAAGTCATTCCTCCTATAACCATATTCCTATTTTGTATAAATTCTCAATTTTTGTAAATAGTTGTAGGCGAATTGTCATTATTTTAACAAATCCGATACAATTTGGCGGTTTTTATCAATTATGGTAAAGTGAACTAATAAGCAGGGTCCCATTGCCGGTTAATCTGCGAAAAAATATCCTTAACAAAGTGCCCTCGATTTCTTCAAAGGGATAAGGATGGAAATATTATTAACACTTGTTCGGGGGAATTTAAAATAAAATGCTACAGAATTATAAGTTCAATCTATTAAAACATGAGCTGGGCCGACACAAATCAATCAAGGTACCGAATATGAACTATTCTATAAGCGGGGATGAATTAGCAGACTGGTTACTTGAGGTTTCCTCTCCACGGGAAGTAGATGAAATCGTTCTGATGATTCAATGTGCACGCAAAAGAGGTTCCAAAATCATGTCACTTCTTCAAACGATCGCAGCCGCGTTATTAAAATAAAGTAAAAAACACGTCATAGCTTTTAACAGCCATCACGTGTTTTTTTCTTTACAATTTAATTACTGTCCAATGAATGGTGCCCTGCACCGACAAAATTTAGCGAACTTCCACCCAGCCATTTTTAATCGCTACGACAACGGCTTGAGTGCGGTCGTTAACATTCATCTTTTGGAGAATATTACTTACGTGGTTTTTAACCGTTTTTTCGCTGATGAAGATGGCTTCGCCGATGCCGCGGTTGCTTTTTCCGTCAGCAAGCAGCTGAAGGACTTCGCATTCGCGGCGAGTTAGCAAGTGAAGCGGGCGGCGAATTTCTACTCTTTGTGTGTAGCCCCCACCCTTGCCTGACTCTTCAAGTGCTAGACGGCGATATTCATTCACCAAATTATGAGTAACTTTTGGATGCAGGTAGGATCCGCCATCTGCAACAACCTTTACAGCCTCGATTAATGCATCCGCATCCATTTCTTTCAATAAATATCCACTGGCGCCAGTTTTAAGTGCATGAGAAACATAATTTTCATCATCGTGAATAGATAGAATGATGACTTTTGATTCTGGATATTTCTCAATTAACTGTCTCGTTGCTTCTACTCCGTTTGTTGTAGGCATATTGATATCCATGATTACAACGTCTGGCAGATTTTTTTCTACAAGGGCTAATGCCTCGCAGCCGTCATCACCTTCTGCAACAACCGAGAATGATTTTTCAAAATCTAGTATTCTCTTTACACCTTCTCTAAACAATTGGTGGTCATCGATTATGACAATCTTTGTAGTCAATTGTGTTCCCTCCCAAATAAATCCCAATTTGTCTAATTCTATTTTTTTCCTCTTATAATTCTACAATTACTATTTAAATACCTGCGTGTTGATTCTGTTACGAACGCCTTTTTGTTTGCAAAAGCCGCTTCTCAGTAAGAGAACCAATTCTGCGGGTATAAGATCTGCATTTTTTACAAGGTCACAATCTCTTTAAAACCTATGTAGTAAAAAACAATTAGTTATAATTGTAATGGAACCTGTATGATGACAATGGTCCCTTTTCCAACTGCTGAATCGATGGCTAGCTGTCCTTCCAGCAACTCGACTCTTTCTCTCATGCCCATAATCCCAAAGGAATTGTGCTTCTTTTCTTGAATATCAAAGCCTTTTCCATCATCTTTAATGACAACCGTTACCTTCGAATTATCCATTTCCAGTCCGACTGTGATCTTATTGGCCTCTGCATGCTTTAAAGCATTTTGCACGGATTCCTGAATAAGGCGGAAAAGAGCTACTTCATATTTACCAGGCAGGCGTTTTTCCTCTTTTATATTTGAAAAATCTATTCTAATCGACTTATGATATTCTTCGATGGTCACTAGGTATTTTTTGAGGGTTGGGACTAAACCTAAATCGTCAAGGGCCATCGGGCGCAAATCATAAATAATCCTTCGAACCTCATAGAGGGCGCTTCGGACCATTTTCTTAAGATCGCGGATTTCCCCAATTGCTGCAGGACCCCCTTGTTCCTTATATACTCGTTCAATCAAATCGGAACGCATCATCACATTCGCCATCATCTGTGCGGGGCCATCGTGAATTTCACGGGACAGCCGCTTTCGCTCTTCTTCCTGCGCTTCGATAATTTTCAAGCCAAATTCCTGTTTCAGCTTGGCGTTTTCCAGCATTTCTCCAACCTGTTTCAGATCACTCATTAAATAATTCATAACCACTGAAATTTGCGATATCAAATGCTCGGCACGTTCAATTGTATCATTTAAGCCCACGAGCCTTCTCTCAATATCATCCCGTCTGTCCCGGAGCTGCTTTTCGAGCTGCTGATTCATGGTATAATCCATTTGCAGGCGGTGAGCCTTTTCATAAGCGTCCCGAACCTCAGCCTCAGAATAGTCCTTAAAGTGCTTGCTAACCTCGGAAAGCTTCTTTCTGGCAAAACGAGTCTGAGCCTCAAGCTTGTCCCCTTCGTCAATGGACTTTTTGACAAGCACCCTCACTTCTTTTAGCTCATCGGATAATGTTAAATGCTCCTTGCGGCATTGTTCACCAATTTGAAACACTTCGTCCTTGCTCGAACCAACTGCTTCAACCATTTGCTCTAAAATCATATCAAGTGTTTTCGTATCAAATTTCTTATTACTCATAAGATTTTCCTCCAATGATTAGACGCCCAAAACATCGCATGAGTTTCACTAGGGTCTAACTCAATTTGGCGGGCTAGCAAAGGCTCATTACCTCTCAACTTAGTATTTTTAGCCTTGCAGCGATCGGAAGAGTACTAACGGCATGTTTACAATGAATAATATTACTAGGTACCTTCTTTTAAGCCCATTACCTATTTCCATTATATTAGTTTTATTTAATAAGAGATACTATCATTCCACCCATTAAATTATACTAAATCATGAAAAAATCGGTAAAAAGCCTCACGCTTGAGTTTTTCCTCTATGTCTTATATCCTAGTATAATGACTATACGTGTGACCAAATTCTAAAGTGTTTTAGCGTTAGGAAGTCAACAATCTGTACTAGCCTAATTACTCACTATTAGGATAGTGTTATTATACCATGGGACTAAAAATGCTATATTAAGATTTCATTACAAAACAAACTATTTTTTTCAAATTTATTATATTTTAGGAAAAGGCGTAACTTTTACCATTATTCATTGATGTAAGATTCGTGTCGAATTATAATGATAAAAGCGGAAACGCCTCGAAACAATCCAATCCCTGCTAAGAATAGTCACTTGTGATCAGCCACGACAAGCAGGTAGGAGGTTGTTCTTAAACTTTCGTTTCGTATTATAATGTAGAAAGGCGATTCAATGTTAGAAGAGAAAGGAGCGGTTATATGCTGCCCCGTTACTATACAGTTAAAGAATACGGCGAAAACGAAATCGTCATCCAAAAATCACGATTTATTGCTTATGTGACAAGAGCAGAGACGGAAGCAGAAGCCCAGGACTTTATCCAGCAAATCAAAAAGAAGCACTGGGATGCTACCCATAACTGCTCTGCCTATATGATCGGTGAAAATGATCAAATTCAAAAGGCAAACGATGACGGAGAGCCAAGCGGCACAGCCGGAGTTCCCATTCTTGAAGTATTGAAGAAAAAACATCTTAAAGATACAGCCGTTGTGATTACCCGTTATTTCGGCGGAATTAAGCTCGGTGCTGGCGGCCTGATCCGCGCCTATGGAAAAGCCACCTCGGAAGGCATCGATGCAACCGGTATCGTCGAACGGAAATTAATGAGAGTCATGCATACAAAAGTCGATTACACCTGGCTTGGCAAGCTAGAAAATGAACTCCGCTCATCCGTTTATACGATTAAAGACATCCATTACCTTGATAATGTCGAGTTTGAAACGTATGTCGAAGAGGAGCAAACGGAGAACTTCATTAACTGGATGGTTGAGCTTACGAATGGACAAGGTGTTATGTCGAAAGGTGACAAGGTGTATTTGGAGGAAGAAGTGGGAAAATAATTATATTTACGATTGCCTATTATTTATGTAAAATTAACTATTGTTTCAACATTTTTTCCTTGTTCAAAAAACACTATATTAATAAATAAAGTAGGGATAGAATGTCTAAATCTAGGTCAAATAGGCGAAAAAACAGAAAAAAGCGCTTTTGGCGAATTACTGTCCTCCTTTTCCTGCTCCTTCTTTTAGGTGGCGGGTCCTATTTTGCTTATAACGTACTTTATCATGCCAACTTAGCCAGTAAGAATATTTATAAAGAAATTGATCGGGATAAAGTAAAGAATCATCGTACAGAAGAAGTTAAAATTACGAAGGATGCTTTTAATATTCTTTTACTAGGGATAGAAGAGCAAGGCGGCGGTGAAAGATCTGATGTTGTCATGCTTGTAACAGTCAGTCCGCAAACAGGAGAAGTATCCATGCTCAGCATTCCTCGGGATACTAGAACGATGATTCCAGCAGCAGGTTTCCAGACAAAAATTACTGAATCCTATAGCTATGGCGGTGTAGAGTCCACTATAGAAACAGTTAATCAGCTATTGGATGTACCGATTGATTACTATATCACGACAAATTTCGAAGGTTTTGAAGATATCGTTGACACCCTTGGCGGCGTTCAGGTGGATGTACCTTTTACATTTAAAGCCCAATTAACAGGGAGTTTAAAATGGAAAACTTACTATGAAGGCCAAATGGACTTAAATGGAAATGAGGCACTTGCCTACGTTAGGATGAGAAAAAAGGATCCAGAAGGTGACAAAGGACGTAATGAAAGACAAAAAGAAGTCATAAAAGCGATCATTGACAAAGGCACTTCTTTTGGAACGATTACAAAAATTGATGATCTATTAGGAGATCTTGGAGAGAATGTTAAAACAAACATCCCTCCATCTCAATTTGCTAGTTTTGTTAAACTTTATTCGAAACTAAAAAGCTCAGAAATTCAAACCCTTGCTATAAGAGGAACAGATGGTAAATATAATGGGATCTCTTACTTTTTCCCAGAAGATGATTCCATCGAAGAAATTAGCACGATTCTTAATAACACGCTCAACAATACGCCTACCAATAACCTGACAGGAAATCAATCATCCGATTCGAGTTCTTCTGAACAGGCGTCAACTGGTGTAGAATACTAATTTCACTTTTTAGCAGATTACAAATTTAATAGACATATAAAAGTTGCCGATGCTGTGCTGAGGCAGCTTTTTTTGTTTTTTTCTCTAAATGGGGTGCTTTGCTCAGCCAATGCTGAGGTTGAACGATTCTATGTTTGCCTTTGGTCTCCTTCCCCGCTAAACCCTTACATTGAACAACCCTATGTTACCGTTTTATCTCTTTCACCCGCTACCCCCTTACATTGAACAACTCAACCTTAACGTTTTTGACTCCCCCACCTTCTAAAAGCAAACATCAAACATTTCTATTTTTAGCTTAATCTACCACCTTACATTTTTTTCATAATTATAAATGCCTAAATTTGCTTTTACGGGTTGGAACATTAGACAAAATTCGCTAGAATAAGGTAGTATCTATTAAATTTTGACAACGGAGGGAAGAAATTTGAAAAAACTCATTGCCTCTTCTGTTCTTGCCACTGCTGCTTTATTCCCTGCCATCGTACAAGCCGAAAATCTAAATACTCCGGCTAATATGTTCGTAGACCAAAATGTTGAGATTAGAAAAGGCGCTACAACTGCCTATCCTCTAATAACATCTCTTCCTATAGGAAAAAGCGTTACAGTCATTGATGAATTCATCAACTCAGCTGGTGAAACATGGTATCGAGTTGATTTAGGCAGCAAACAAGGATGGGGATTAGCGAACAGCTTTACCGAGAATTCTACTAATCAAGCTCCTCTGCAAACAGGGAAAGAAGCAACCATTACAGAAAATCAAGTAAATGTTAGAAAAGGCGCTACAACCTCTTATGAAGTAGTGACGAAGCTATCAAAAGGAACGAAGGTAAAAGTAATTGATACCTTTAAAAATAGCAAAGGGGAATTATGGTACCGAATCGAAGTTGGTTCGATTAAAGGATGGGTCATTCAAAGCTACTTAACCCCGGTGACCGATTCGAAGCCTGCACCTCCTGCTATAGAAAGCAAAACAGTTCAATCACAGTCCGCAGTCAGAAAGGGAGCCACTGGATCCTACAGCATTGTTACATACGTTTATAAAAATCAAAAGATTAATATAATTGACACATTTAAAAATACTGCTGGAGAAACTTGGTATCGTGCAGACTTAGGGACTATTAAGGGCTGGATTCACGAGGATGCCTTTAAGCCCGCTGCCAATCTGCCAAGCCCTCCTGATACAGAGACTCCCTCCCTTCCAGAGGTTGGCAGCTATGTATACAGCAGTCAAAAAGGAATTGATGTAAGAAAAGGAGCGACTGACTCCTATGCATCTGTAACCAAGCTATCGGTAAACCAAAAGGTAAAAGTCATTGATCATTTTACAAATGCAAATGGAACCTCTTGGTTAAGAGTTGAGGTTACCCCAACATTATTAGGCTGGGTCCCAGCTCATACAATAAGTACAACTGAATCATTAAATATTGATTTATATGTAAGTGTAGCAGTAGCCAATTTAAGAAGCGGCCCATCAACAAATGATCCTGTTATTGAACAAGCGACAATGGGAACTTTGTTTACAGCTATAGATAAGGCATACGACCCAAGCGGTGATCTATGGTACAAAGCCCTCAACAGTTCCAATCAAACAGTTTGGTTACATGAAACGGTCGTATCTACTCAGCCAACCTTTAGTAAAGGGGCTACATTAATTGTAGGAGCGAGCAATATTTCTTTACATTCCGGTGCTTCGACCCAATATAAAGTAAAGGAAGTTCTTAAAAAAGATAGTAAAATAACCTTCGTTGGCGACTTTACAAATTCACTCGGTCAATATTGGCTGCAAGTGAAAAGCGCTACAGGAAATACTGGGTGGGTTCAAGGCACACACATGGATTCCCTTCAATTATTAGAGAAGAAGCTTCTTTCTCCTGTAGTGACGAGTTTGGATGGACATCAATATCTAAACTGGAAAAAACCTAGTAAATATTCAATCTCCTACTCTACTTTAACGTCCAATCGATTAAAGCTTTCCGGAGGATTAACGGACGTTGATCTGCCAAAAGGGGCTATTCCAGGTATAAAATCCGTTGAGACAATTTCGTCCGGCAGTGAAAAATCTGTCATCGTCACATTTGAACCAGGTTACTCTTTTACAATCAGAGATTATAACGATAAGTTATCGATCAAAATTGTTCCATTAGGATTGCTTGGCAAGCATATTATTATCGATGCCGGGCATGGCGGAAAAGACGCAGGGGCTGTTGGCCCGACTGGGCTAAAAGAGAAAGATGTGAATTTAGGCACGGCTCTAATCCTCAAGGAGGAACTGGAAGCATATGGAGCGATTGTCACTTTAACTAGGAGTACAGATATCTTTTTAGAGCTATCACAAAGAACCGATATCGCAAATCGTTCACAAGCGGATGCGTTCATTAGCATTCATGGAGACTCTTTTTCTTCAACATCAAAAGGAACAACGACCTATTATAATTCAACCGTTAACTTTAACGGTCCTAGAAGTAAAACGCTAGGAACGGCAATTCAGAAAAATATGGTTTCCTCTATGAATACGTATAATAGAGGTGTAAAGGAACAATCATTCTATGTAAACCGTATGAATGATCTTCCAAGTGTTCTTGTTGAACTAGCATTCATTTCTAACCCAAATGAAGAAGCGTTACTAAAAACAACAGCATTCCGCAAAAAAGCGGCCGTTGGGATCACGAAAGGTTTAGAGGAATACTTTAACAATTTCTAAAATCTAGTAATCCTATTTCCCGACAAAAAAATTTATGTTAATCTACTATATGTAAGTGAATTTGGGTATTTTTTATATAATACCCAAATTTTTTTTTATAAAACTATTACATACATAGGGGGAAAAAATAAATGAACCGGTCTAAAAAATTAATTGTTGCTGGAGCATTGACACTTAGCATTGGAGCAGGCGCTGTATTGGCAACTCCACAGGCGATGAACGCTTCTAGCAATGTTGTATTAGCCAGTGTGGATTGGGTAACCTCTCAATTAAATCCAATGAAGACAAAAATGACTGAGCTTGAGAATAAGATTAATTCACAACAGCAAGAGATTAATAGTATGAAAGCTCAGATTTCTCAACTAGGTTCTAATCCTGTAACGCCACCGCCAACTACGACTCAGCCACCGGCAAACGGAGAACTTCCATCGGCTGTTTATGTAGCCAATGCATCGGTTAATATTCATTCCGGCGCAACGAAAATCTATAAAGTCATCGCTACAAAAACACAAGGAACATCCTTGAAGGTCATTGATCAATTTACTTCCTCAACAGGCCTTTGGTATCGTGTCGAACTTTCAGCTACTGTAAAGGGATGGGTATTTTCGAATGAGGTTTCTGTAACCAAACCGAGCACTAGCGGACCGACACAGGTCGTTACATTTGGAGATGTTCATCTGCGTAAAGGTGCCACGACTAGCTATGCCGTCATCGAAACGCTGAAAAAAGGAACAACTTTGAAATATATTTCAACATTTACTAACGCAAAAGGAGAAGTTTGGTACAATGCTGAAACTTCTGCTGGAGTAAAAGGATGGGTATCCGGATCTCTTAGCGAGGTGAAATAAGTTGAAGAAATTCATTTCTATCATTGCTAGTATACTATTGCTCCTAGTCTATCTTCCAACAGACTCAAAAGCAGCTGAACTAGTAAATTATCCGAAGGAAGTAAATGTATCTGTACATCTGGCAGCTAGTGTTACACTAACTGCAAATGGCAGTTATCAGTTAAGCAACAAAGATACTGCTGAAATCACAGAAATACCACAAGGCACAGTTCTCACCGTTAAAATGGACGGTTCAAATGTAAATGTCACTTTCAATGGGAATAGCCTTAATTCTATAACAGGCTTTAATTTACAGGAAAAAATCAGCACGAGTACATCTCTTGTAAGAGTCAGCAATGGCACTACATATAGAGGAAGCTTCTTTTTAAAGCCAAATGGAAACAAGGTCGAAATCATTAACATTCTTGATATGGAAGATTATTTAAAGGGTGTTGTCCCGAGTGAAATGCCTGCCTCCTTTCATAAGGAAGCACTGAAGGCTCAAGCAATTTCAGCAAGAAGCTATGCTGCCAACACGTTGATGCTGACAAGCACCGCAGCTAGCCAAGTATATCGAGGCTATTCTGGTGAAGATGCAAGAACGAATGCGGCCATTAAGGAAACAGAGGGAATGCTAGTCAAATATAACGGCAAGCCGATCCAAACATTTTTCTTTTCCACTAGCGGCGGCAGAACGGCAAATGTTGGTGATGTTTGGAACTCGAACCAAGCGCATTTTCCATATCTAGTTTCTGTAGATGACCCATATGAGTCATCCCCATTCAGTAACTGGACAGAAACATTTCCTGCTGAAACTCTGCTAAAATCTTTTGGATTCACAGATCTATCAGCACAAATCTATGACATTGCCTTATCAAAAACAGGTGCTAACGGAGAAGTAAGAGGCATTACAATAAAAACCTCTGTAGGGGATAAAACCGTAACGGGAAATGAATCAATTATTCGAAACTATTTTCCGCTGAACAACGTACAGCTGTATAATAAATTGCAATCCAACTGGTTCGATATTCAGCTTAATGGCTCTGCTTCGCAAAATATTTCTGTACAGACTTCTAGCGGAACGTCCGCTCTTGGAGATTTGAAAGGGCAAAAAGTGCAAACAGCAAATGGCGAAGTCACACTGACGGATTCAAAAGTTTCCATTCAAACGGCGAACGGTGTCGTGACGAACGAAGGAACAGGAAACATTACAACTGTTACACTAAACGGGAAAGGCTGGGGCCACCGAGTCGGCATGAGCCAATACGGTGCAAAAGGCTTTGCGGAAAGAGGCTGGACTGCCGAGCAAATCCTTACTCATTACTTCCAGGGAACAACGATATCTCGATAATAAGCTAAAAGCCAATTCCACAATCAGGAATTGGCTTTTTCTTTTCGCTTCATATCAATATTATCCAGAATATCATCGACAATGCTCTTCCATGAATACTGCTCAATCGCAAGCTTGCGTCCATTTTCACTCATGGCTTGATACTCATCATCAGATACTTTCATTAGCTCCTCAATGGCAGCCGCAATTCCCTCTGGGTTTTCCGGCGGAGCAATTTTACCGCAATGATATTCATCCAAAATGGCAGCACTTTCTCCATCCCCGCAGTATAAAACGGGTTTCCCTGAAGAAATAGCAGGGAAAATTTTCGATGGCCTTGCTCCTTTAAACAGTTCAATGTTTCTTAACGAAACAACACTATAATCACAAATCGAGAACATTCTTGGCATTTCCGAGACAGGAACGGAACCGTAGAACGTCACATTATCAAGCTGAAAATCCTCTTTCATTTTCAGCAGCTTTTCTCGCTCCTGACCGTCTCCAACGAAGAGAAAATGTACATCTGGAAGCTTGTCCTTTAATATAAGAGCTGCCCCCAATACAGAATCTAATCCTTGAGCATAGCCCAAAGCACCTGCGTACATAAATACCTTTTTCCCTTGAATGCCGATTTTCTCTAGCAGTTCATGATCTTTTGGAAGTGGCAAAAAGGTATCTGTATTTACTCCATTCGGAAGAAGAAACACATCTGCTTCATCCTTGCCCTTTCGAACCATATAATCCTTAATACCTTCAGTAGCAGTCGCAATTTTCCACGACTTCTTATATAAGAATCTTTCAAGGATCTCCGCCATCCGGATAAAGCTTTTGTTTTTCAAAATGCCAAGCTCCACCGCTGATTCCGGCCAAATATCCGCAATGTTGAAGACAAACTTAGCCCGCTTCATTTTCGCACCGAGGTAACCCGTAATCCCAAGAAATAACGGCGGGGAATTACAGATGATCACATCGGTTGGCTTGGATTTCATAATGGAATAAAAGGCACTAAAGGTGAAGGAAAAATAAGAAGCAAGCCGCTTCCAAAAGCTTCCCTTTGGAGATGGGTAAATCCAAGAACGATGAACAGGGATCCCATCCCACTCTTCAAACATATAAAACTTTCCTCGATATTCCTCTGGGATAATTCCGTGAGGGTGATGAGGAAATGCGGTAATCACTTCCACCTGATGTCCTCTGCTAATTAGCTCTTTACTTACTTCATACACACGAATTTGCGGAGCACCTGTTTCAGGGGGAAAATGTTGACATAAATAAATCACTCTCATTTTCCCATCTCCAATTAGTTCACATTTAACTGTTTAATATACGCTTCCAGCTTATCTTTAAGATCTGGACGTTTTAAAGCATAATCAATTGATGCCTGTAAGAAACCAAATTTATCCCCAACATCGTACCGCTTTCCTTGAAGAATATAGGAATAAATCGATTCTTTTCCTAATAAACGATCAATCGCATCCGTAAGCTGAATTTCACCCTTTTTATCCGGGGCTACCTCTTCAAGCAATTCAAAAATGGCTGGTGATAAAATATAACGCCCCACTATCGCCTGTGTAGATGGAGCCTCTTCAATCGCTGGTTTCTCAACCAAACTTTCTACCTTATAAAGGTCCCCCGATTTTTCTGAGTAATTCACGATTCCATACTTATTTACTTCTGAAAGCGGTACCTCATTACAGCCCAATATGCTGGACTGAACTTGATTATACTGATTAATCATTTGTTTAAGAGCCGGAACCTCACTATCAACGATATCATCACCAAGCAATACCGCAAAAGGCTCGTTTCCGATAAACTTCTTCGCACATAACACAGCATGTCCTAGGCCAAGCGGCTCTTTTTGGCGAACATAATGTATATCAACGAGATTAGAGATATTCTCGACAACTTCGAGCATATCATGCTTGCCAGTTCTTTCAAGCAGCATTTCTAACTCTACGGATTTATCAAAATGGTCCTCAATCGCCCTTTTGCTTCTTCCCGTTACAATAATAATATCCTCAATCCCCGATTCAACGGCTTCTTCAATAATATATTGAATCGTTGGTTTATCAACGATTGGAAGCATTTCTTTCGGCTGTGCTTTTGTTGCCGGCAAAAATCTAGTCCCCAACCCTGCAGCAGGAATTACCGCCTTTTTAATCATGATTTCATCCCCTCTTTCAAGGTTTTTTCATATAGATCTAGCATTCCATTGGCATTATCTACCCAATTATAATGAGCTTTCACATGCTCTATTCCTGCTAGCCCCATTTCTCTGCTCTTTTCTTTATTTTCAACTAAAGAAAGGATGGCTTTTGCTAACTCATTCGGATTTTCCTTCGGTACAACGTATCCAGTCTTGCCTTCAACAACGACTTCAGGCAATCCGCCAACATTAGAAACGACTACCGGTACTCCGCACGCCATCGATTCAACCGCCGCAACACCGAAGCTCTCACTATCCTCTGTTGAAGGGACAGCAAATACATCCATTTTATTGATATATTCCGGAACCTTGTCATTTGGAACCCGTCCAGTAAAAGTAGTGACATCTTCAATTTTCAAATCGCGGGTTAATTGGATATATTCATCTCTTTGACGGCCATCCCCTACAATGAGCAGCCTTGCATTGCTTTTACTCTTATAGATGTCTGCAAAGGCATGAATTAAATCAGCAATCCCATATTTATCTTCGAGTGCCTTTACCGTACCAATCGTAATATGGTCCTCAGATTTTAAGCCTGGAAGAGGTTTGAACTTCGCCATATCTACTCCAAATGGCGTAACAAAAATGTTTTTGTTTGTATACTTATTCGTTTCTTTAGCCATGATATGACTTGTAGAACCAATCACATCCGTTTTCGACAAAGTATATTCAACCATTTTCCGATTTAAACTGCCCTGCTGCGGAAATTGAAAAACATCTCTTCCCCATACAGACAAATAAAAAGGCTTATAATTCGCAAGTGCTCCGACAAAGCCATAGCTTGAGGCGTAATGGGCATGGAAAATATCGGGCTTAAATTGTTTTAGCACCTTCTTAAGGGCAAAAACGCTTGAAAAATAAGATAGCTTCCCCGGTAAAAGCTTTGGAAGTGTAATCGTATCAATTTCCTTCGCATTTTCTTCAGAATAATGGTCCGCAAAGGTAACAACCTTAACCTCTATCCCGTTATTTTTGTAAAATAAGGCCCACTTATGCGTGTGTATCGATCTGCTTGGAGCCAAAATTAATACTTTCATAAATCCTCCTGTAAATGCGCTTTAGCGCCTCGAAACTACTCTTTTACTAAGGCATTCTTAATTTTTTCCACCCTAGCAGTCCATGAATGCTTTTGCAAAAAGGTTTTTTGAATGTTTTCCCGATATCCTGTAGCCTTAAGGGCCATCTCTTTAATGGCTCTTGCCATATCCTCAGGCTTATCCTCGCAAATAATTCCGTACCCATCTGACTCTATTATCTCTCGTTGAGCCTGACAATATGTGGCGACCACTGGCAGTTCATTAGAGAGGTACTCAACAAGCTTAACAGGAACAGAGAAATCATTGTACGTGCTCCGATATCTAGGAATATAGGCAAAGTCCATTTCACGATAAAGATCATTTAATGCTTCGCCGCTTACGTGCTGAATGGTTACATCCATCTCTTGCAGGCGAGCCTTTTTCTCTTCGGGCAATTGTTTGTATTCATCCTCACGGCAAACAATCGTCAATTCGGACACCTTTTCCTGCTTGTTCGCAATTTCTAGTGCATCCAGCAGCAAAAATAATCCGTAATCTTCATTATTAATACCGCCGACATAAAGACCTTGCGCGAACTGAGAATCCTTTTCCTTCTTCACTACGTCCACTTTCTTGCCGCCTGGCGGGAGAGAAATCTTCTCTCTTTGAATATCAACATACTTCCCCATTGCATCGCTAGGCAAGAAAATAACTTGGCAATACTTGTTATAAAACCTTTCCTCCATCCGATAAATGGTTTGCATAACCGTCTTTTTAACACCTTTTAACGGATAAAGCTCATCAAACTTCCAATATACATCACGATAGAAAACGCCAACAGGCACATGACGCTGCTTTAAATAGCTCATCACCTTTTTATCGATCAACGGCTTCTTCGGAATATGCCCTTTATCTGTCAGCCAGAAAGGAATCGTTTGATTTTCCATATAGCAAAACCAAACATTTTCAAGCTTCCCTTCTGCCTTCCATTGTTCAAAAAGGGTTTCCCTCGCAGAAGAATTTCCTGACAAGAGAAGAATTTCGATATTCTCCTTCGCTCCCCATTCCTGAAACGCCTTATACATTTCCTTAGGTCGAAGCTTGGAACCGCTATTCGCATTTTCAGCTATTTCAAAAGGATAATAAAGCAAAACTGATTTCATTATATGTTCTCCTTATCGTTCGTTGCCTGCTTTACAAGAGTAGGGATAAACGCCAAGCCGTATCCTTTAACTAGGCTCTTAAAGCATTTTCGCCCCACCAGTATTTTTCATTAGGACTTTACAGACCCTCTTTTTGAAAAGTAAGCGAATAAATCCAAACGAAGTCTAATAAACAATAGAATTCCCGCGAATAGGCAAGTGATGAAAATCCAAATGGGATTGAATAGAAAATCTGTAAATCCACCTACTAATGTCCGCGGAATATTAATGGAAAAATAAATAAACAGGCATAAAAAGACAGGATTTTTTGGCAGTCTGATAAAAATGATATAGATAAGCTGAACGAGAACCCCCACGTAAATCGTGCCTAGGATAATTCCCAAATAGCCGAAATTCGCATAAGCTTCAGCAATAAATAACGTATTCAGCACTCCGCCAGTCCCATCTTCAATCCGGTTCGGGAAAGCATTCGCCATTACCAATCTCGCGGAACGGACCTGCTCCATATCAAACCTTTCGATAATAATTGACGGAAGACTCCTGCCATTAAGAAATGGGATGGAATGGCCAAAAAGATCCAAATGCAAGAAAGTAGGCGAAATTTGAGCAAGAATAATTCGTCCGATTGGTCCGGATGAATAGTTAAGAAAACTGTCCAGATCATTTACACCTTGGATAAAAACATACATGACAACAATGACTGCTGCTCCACTAATCGTGTAGCCTACTATTTTCTGCCACTTTAACACCAGTTTGCCAACATACAGTCTTACAAATATAAACATAATGATGTAGAAAATAATCGGTGATTTCGATAAGTCATATACACTAATCACCAATGCACTGACAAAAAGGGCGAAGAATAAAAAGATCCATTTCAAATGCCTTGTTTTTACCGCATATACATACGCAATTAACGATAGAAGCGGTGTCAAAGCAATCGCGAAAATATTTCTTATTAATACATTCCCACCAAAGTTCCTTGCTGCTTCAATCCGCTGTAACCCTAATTCCGAAAGATTCCCTTTTAAAAGGGAGAAGATCGGTACTTGATTCGTCTTTAAAAGCGTATAGGCAACGGCCAGCATACAAATCATCGAGAGGCCTAGAAATAACAAGTAAAATTCATTTTTTTGATTAAACGTTTCTTCAATTGGTTTTTTCAAATAGTCATTGAATTCCTTTTTTGCATCAAACCCAGCCAGCTTGCTGACAAGAAACATCGTAAGCGGCAGCATAATCATGACAAAGGATACCGCTCCGAAGCCGATATAGCGATAAACATCATGATCAAGCTTGTTAATCATATAATAATGATCGATGTCTAAAGCAATCAGCAGGCTTCCGATATAACAGGAAACAAACAAGGAGTAATAAAAGATTAATGAATTTAAATTGGGTTTCGTAAAGGAAAGGCTCCCAGACACGCTAGAAAATAGTTTGATGGAAACAATTAATACGATCACCCATATCGTGAAAGCCAACATTCGTCAGCACCTACTTTTTGTTAAGAAGTTCAACAATTTTTTCTGAAGCCTGACCATCACCGAACACTTTTTTATATTCAGGATGAACCTCTTTTTGAACGGCAGCTAAGATTTTTTCAGTATCTGTGCCTGTAAGGATATTGGCTTCCCCTGTTAAGGTCTCTACCCATTCCGTTTGCTCACGGATTGTCACACAAGGTACTTGCATGAAATAGGCTTCCTTCTGAACGCCGCCAGAATCGGTTACAATTTTCTTCGCATTAGCTTCTAAAGTTAACATATCTAAATAGCCAACAGGATCAATGACTTTTAAGTTTGGAACATCTTCGAGATTTAAACCATAGTCAGCCAATTTATGTTTCGTTCTTGGATGAATTGGCCACACCTTAACCTCTTCAATTTTCGAAAAGGCTTCTAAAATATTTTTCATATTTTGCAGATCATCAGTGTTTTCCGCTCTATGAATCGTAATTAAATGATAATTTTTCGAAGTTAATCCAGCTTCAGCTAGGATATTTGATTTTTCCTTTGCTAGCTCACGGTTATACAGAACAGCATCGTACATGACATCCCCGATGTTAAACACATTGCGGGTAATATTTTCGTTTGTTAAATTTTTAACCGCTGTATCTGTTGGGCAGAATAGGAATTCTGAAACATGATCCGTCATGATGCGGTTAATTTCTTCCGGCATTTTCTTGTTAAAGCTTCTTAATCCAGCTTCTATATGAACAACAGGAACGTGCAATTTAGCAGCCACAAGTGCGCCCGCTAGCGTAGAGTTCGTATCCCCATAAACCATTAAATAATCTGGCTTCTCGCTTAATACGATTTCTTCAATTTTCGCAAGCATTTCGCCTGTTTGCTTGCCATGGTTGCCAGATCCGACACCAAGATGATAATCCGGCTTTGGAATATGAAGCTCTTCGAAGAAAATATCAGACATATTTGCATCATAGTGCTGACCCGTATGAATGATTTTCTCATCCATATGCTTTCTTAAAACCCTTGATACCGGTGCTGCTTTAATAAATTGTGGCCTTGCGCCAAGAATCGTTAGTATTTTCATTTAAATTCACCTTTCAAGCTTTGAATATAGTCTTTTGCTAAAAATGAATTAATATTATAAGGCTGTGAATATTTGTATCCATTATGTTTGAAAGACAAAGCCATCACGTACTCAGGATATGTCTTATAAATCCCATACCATTCCATAGGCTCTGTATAGTATTGCTGATAAAGCTTTTTCTTGTTATAGAGCTTTTTCGCCGTATTATAGAAGACACCGTATTTCTGTTTTAAAGATGTCTCCTTCCCAACTGGCTTTACAGGCTCAGGGAAATAATCCGGATACATTTTGTTCAATGTGTAATCATATAAGTACTTCTTGAAGCGATATTCAACAGGGACTGTTTTGAAAAACTCCATTAACCGGTCATCCCATAACGGAATATCCCATCCCTTTTCGTAAAACTCATACACTCGAATAGAGTTGATAATAAACTTTGCCTGCCGCTCTCGCCAATCCCAGTATTCAAATAAGGCGCTTGCCTGCTCATTTGTTTGATACGGGAGGTCTTTGAATGACCTTTTCATCTCAGCTATAACGTCTGTAGCAGATGAGTGAAGCCCTTGTCCCATTTCCCATAACTTGTGATGCTTATTAAGGTTAAACTGTACAACATCGTCAGCCGTAAATTCACGGTCCACCGTGATTTCATAGGCTAAGTGGCTGCCTGCTACAAAGTCGCCGGAATGCCCTGGTATGAAGACGTAATCTGCATCCTGTTTCGTAACAATCTCCCTTACTGCTGGCCAATCCTGAAGATGGGCCATGGACGAACCATTCACAGCAAAATCAACATAGTCCTTCCATTCCTGAGAATGATACCAGCGATGCCAATCATCCTTTTTGTACTCAATAAAGTCCCACTTTAATCCAAGTCGCTGGGCGATATCACGGCTTACCTGAGCTTCTTTATTTTCCCTTTTTCCATATGTGAAGGAAGCAATATGTTCAATCCCATATTCCTTCAGCATAATAGCAATAATCCGCGAATCATATCCGCCACTCAATGGCAAAATCGGAACCTTATTAATCAAACGTTTGATTAAATCATTGAATACCGCATGGAAAACCGCCTGAAGCTCTTCACTGAATTGCTCGAGCTCCTTGTTTTCCGGATGGTGGTAAAATTGGTAGTATTCATGATTATCGACTGTTCCCGCTTCATCGATTTGAATATAAGAGCCGGCTTCAATTTGGTATACCCCTTCATAAAGTGTTTTTTCATTCGCGGTAAACCCTGTAAGAAGGAACTCTTTTGCAGCGGTCTTCTGCAGCATCCGATCTTGCTGATGAGCAATTTTATCTGTCACAATCCAGCGAGATCCTTCTTTATAGTAGAAAAGCGGAATACTGCGCTTCCGATCGACAATCGCTGTTATTCCATTTTGGTCAGCTTGAATAAAAACAAACTCCCCAATTAAATCTTGTAAATGTTTTTCAAAAAAGTTTGCCTCTAGGATATCTTGAATATTATCCTGATGATAATATTTTCCCTGATAAATCACATAGCCGCCAAAATAAGCATGGCCAAAGGGAACTGAAATTTCTTTTATGAGCCTGTTATTGGTAATTCTAACTTCATAGAACAAACGGATCACCTATTTTACATTAAATTGCCCTTGATCTTTTTTTCAATAAATCTTTGTCCACCCGCGATAACAGGATGGCAACGATAAATCCAAGCCAAGCAAAAATGATATTGAGATCAGGGATGCTGCTCTCTTGAATATAGACAATCGCGATCACAGCTAATAGAGAGGTTATGAATAAAAAAGTCATTTTGCCAAATGAAACAGGCACATGGTATAGCTTTTGGCTTTTAAAGAAAATATACGTAATGGCCACGATATAGGAAATCAAATAAGCCGCAACGCTTCCCCAAATCGAAAACGATGGGATTAATACTATGTTTAAAATAATATTCACAACGGCTGCCATTCCAAACGCGTACGAAATAATTTTCGTTTGTTTCGTAAAGAAAATGCCAACTGAAATAATCATATAGAAAAAATTCAGGAAGGTAACAGCCGACAAAATCGCAACATACTGATAGGCTTCATGATATTCGCTGCTTAACATGCGAATAATCCACGGCATAAGTGTGGCAACCATTAAAACACCAATGGTTCCTACTAACAGGATAGCATAGTAGAGCTTCGCAAATAAAACGGGACTGTCCTTTTTGTCCTTTAGTGACATTGAAAAAGGTCTCCAAGCCATTTGCACACCGCTCGTAAGTAGCGTTATTAAAGAAGCAAACTTTACCGCTGACCCGTAAATACCTACTTCGTGAAAAGAAGTAAACTTTTCTAATAGAAGTGAATTCGCGTTGACGATCACCCAGAATGCGAGAGATGCCGGAACAAGCGGTGCCGCATAGATTAAGATTTCCTTTAATAGCTTTTTATTAAAGGTAAATTTAATGAATTTCAATAAAGGCTTGATTAACAGCACAGCAACGATGGCTACACTGATCAGCCGTCCATATAAAATGCCATCGATTGTAGGGCTGACATAAGCTAAAAATCCGTAGGAAAAGACTGCAATTAAGAGCATTTTCAATATCGTAAAGATAACGACCTTTTTTGTAAAAAAGTCGTACCGAAGAACCGTTAAGATTAAGGCGATGACGGTATCCAAGGCCATAACCCCAATGGCAATGTAGAGCAAATTATAGAGGGCGGCATCATCTAAAAGCAGTTGAGCCAGCCATTGGCCGCCGATAAGAAAGACGATAGCAATAATAAGAACAATCAGGAGTCTAAAGGTCATGACGGACCTAACATAATCAAGCTTCTTCTTTTTATCCTCCGATTCGAAGTAATAAAAAGCGAGAGCCGAATCGGTGCCAAAGATGACTAAGAAGGTAAGCATCGAGGTAATCCGATCCAAATAATCTATTACCCCATATTCCGCAGGGGCAAGAAAAGAAGTATAGATAGGAAGCATGATAAAGGCAATCAGCTTCGTACCAACGTTCATAAATGCGTAAAGGAGCGAATCCGCTCCTAAACGCTTAATTTGGGCGAACACCCTATAATAGCTCCCGCTCGTCTACCATTTTGGTGAACTTAGCAGGAACTCCTTTAATCAATGTCTTAGGCTCTGTATCCTTCGTGACTAATGCACCTGCAGCCACAAATGTTTCTTCTGCCACTGTGATTCCAGGCAGGATAATGGAGGCTCCGCCAACACGAGCTCCTTTTTTCACATGGGCGCCCTTGATCTTATCAAAGCGCTCTTCCGTTCTGCCCATAAAATTGTCATTTGTCGTTGTTACGCATGGAGCAATGAATACTTGCTCTTCAAGAGTCGTGTAAGCTGTAATATAAGAGTTAGATTGAATTTTTGTCCGGTCGCCAATCTTCACATAATTCTCTACGGTTACCCCTCTGCCCACAATGACAAGGTTACCGATTTCGACATTTTCTCTAACGCTTGCAAGGTCCGCAATCAGCGTGCTCGAACCAATTTTGGCGCCGCGATAGATCACGCAATTCGCCCCAATTGTCACTTCTTCCCCGATTTCCAGTGCCGGGATTGAAGCCGAAAGCTTAACCGTACTAGTCTTAGCAGGCTTTGGCGGCTTCCCAACAACTGCTCCATCGGCAATTGTCGTGTTGTCGCCAATGATTGTACCTTCGTGAATCGTTACACGGTTACCGATGATGGCATCTTTACCGATTTTCACATCTTTTTCAATAACCGAAAAATGTCCAACTTGAACGGATGGATCTACTTGAGCGGAAGGATCAATATAATTCATATTCGAAAGTCTCCCTTTACCTTTAATAATATAGTTGCGGATATATCGCTAAATTAGCGGATATCTATGCCAATGTCGCGGATATTTCGCCAAAGTGGCGGATATCTGTGCCGATGTCGCGGATATATCGCTAGAGTGGCCGATATCTATTACAATTTAATATATTTATTCGGCTTTTCAATACCTTTCAATGCATTACGCGTATCAAAAATGACTTTGCTCTCTTGCGCAATCATGTTGTAATCGAAATCTGTGTGATCGGTCGTTATTAATACGAGATCTGCCTCATTTAATAGCTCTTTTGACAGCTCGACTGTTTCAACTTGCTGATCACATGATCTGAATGATTTTACATATGGATCAACCACAGTATAATCAGCGCCATGGTGCTCTAATTGCTCAACAATTTTAAGAACTGGTGATTCACGAACATCGTCAATGTCCTTTTTGTAAGCTACACCAAGGACAGCTACTTTTGCACCGCGAAGAGCTTTACCGTCTTCATTTAGAACTTGCATTGAACGTGTAATGACGTATTCTGGCATGCTGTTATTAATTTCGCCTGCAAGCTCGATTAATTTTGTATGGTAATTATATTCGCGCGCTTTCCATGTTAAATAGAATGGGTCGATTGGGATACAGTGACCGCCTAAACCAGGACCTGGGTAGAATGCCATGAATCCGTAAGGCTTTGTTTTCGCTGCATCAATTACTTCCCATACATCGATGCCCATTTTATCACATAAAATCGCCATTTCATTCGCTAAGGCAATGTTAATGTGGCGGAACGTGTTTTCAAAGATTTTCTCCATTTCAGCAATAGCTGGAGAAGATACTTCGTGTACATCCCCTTCAAGGACATTTCGATAAAGGGCAGCTGCCACTTTCGTACAATTTTCGGTAATACCGCCTACAACCTTTGGGGTATTCTTCGTTTTAAATTGCTTGTTACCTGGGTCAACACGCTCTGGTGAATACGCAACAAACACAGTTTCTCCAACTTTAAAGCCTTTCTCTTCAAGAGCTGGCTTTACAATTTCCTCTGTTGTTCCTGGGTAAGTTGTGGACTCTAATACAACAAGCATGCCTTCATGTGCATATTTCGCAATCTCTTTAGATGAGCTTTTCACATAAGAAGTATCCGGCTGCTGATAAATATCAAGTGGTGTTGGCACGCAAATAGCTACAGCATCAACCTCTTGAATTCGAGCGTAATCAGTAGTAGCTTCCAAATGACCGTTCTTGATCATATCCGCTAAATCTTGATCCACAACGTCTCCAATATAGTTAATTCCCATATTTACTTGCTCAACACGCGCTGCCTGCACATCAAAACCGATTACTTTATAGCCGGCTTTTGCTTTTTCAACTGCTAGCGGCAGACCAACATAACCTAGTCCGACTACTCCAATGACAGCTTCTTTCTTTTCAATTTTATTTAATAATGATGTATATACGTCCATCTTTATTTCTCCTTTTAGAGCAGATTACGGGCAGCAAGGCTGCCACTTAATGAAGTTTCACTTATAGAACGACTTTTTTCCCTGTTTCGGCTGATTCTAAAATGGCCAGTATTAATTTTACAGGAGCAAGACCGTCTTCGCCAGTTACAATTGGATTACGATTTTCTTGCACAGCAAGCACCATATCTTCGATGATGCATTGATGCCCTGGCTTCCCAAATGGATCTGCTTTAATTTCATTTTTTATTTTGTCCGCATCCTCTTCAGATACTCCCTCAATGTCCCATGTTTCAATGAAATTAGCATTTCGACCGCTAATTTTCACAGATGCAGTTTCGCCGAAAATCGCAAGGGACTCTTCCAAGTTTTTCGGATAAATGGTTGTCGCTGCTTCAATGACGCCTAGTGCGCCATTTTTAAATTGGACAACAGCCGCCGCAACGTCCTCTGTCTCAATTTTTCGCAGACGGGTTGCTGCCATAGCCTGAACAGATTCAACTGGACCCATTAGCCATAGCATTAAATCAAGATCATGAATGGCCTGATTCATTAGAACACCGCCATCAAACTCCTTCGTTCCTCTCCATTCAGCCTGATCATAATAAGCTTGATTACGATTCCAGCGAACTGTTGCATTCGCATGGCTTAGTTCCCCGAAGGCACCTGCATCCATTTGCTCTCTTAACTTCTGAATCGCTGGTCTGAAACGGTTTGGATGAACGACAGCTAGCTTCACACCGTGGTCATTCGCGTATTGAATCATATCTTCAGCATCCTGAAGCTTTAATGACATCGGCTTTTCTACAATAATATGTCTTCCGTTTTCCGCTACAATTTTCGTCAATCGGGCATGCAGGCCGGATGGTACACAAATATTGACGACATGGATTTCCGGGTTTTCTTCTAGCATTTTTTGAAGATCGGTATACTTTTTCACATTTGAATTATCCATTTCCAAACGTGCAGGATTTGTATCGCAAATAGCAAATAAATTTGCATTCTCTGCTTTTTCAATTGCCTCAATATGTTTGTTTGCTATATGCCCCATTCCTACGATGGCAAAATTAATCATGTTTGTAATACCTCCGGGCCTCGTTAATATAGTTCCAAAGTATAAGGATTAAGAAAGTCGCAAAAACTCCCAAAATTAGACCTGCTAATGAAAACTCCAATTTATAGGTGTCCACTGTCTTCACGTCTTGACTAACAATGGAAGGCGGCTCGAAAAAGGTTAAATCACCTTCCATTTTTTGAATAGAAGCTGAAGTTGAAGCCATTTCAAATTCTGTGTATTCAAGTAGACTAGTAATATGTGATGTTTCATCAATTGTTAAGTTATTGCTTTCTAATTTCGCACTGCTTGAGCTTAATACACCGTCAAGTGCATCAAGCTTGTTTTCATTCAGGACTATAGCGGCTTTTGTCGTATTAGATCTTAGGTCAAAATTTTCCAAAAGTGCCTTTTCAACACCTGACGTCATCTTTTGAAGATCCTGCTCAAGGCGTTCTTTGTTATCATCGTAAATTTTAATTTTTATATAGCTTTCACTTGATACATAAGTATCAATGACACCATGGACATCCTTGCCATATTCAGCCTCAATACTGATCGGATTCGTTAATGCCTTTAATTTTATGGATCCAGTAAAAACCGTTGCACTTCCTACATATTTTCCGTCTTTAGGAACTAAATATGAGCCTCCAAATCCTAATAGAGTAAAAATCAGAGGAATAATTAAAAAGAAAACCTTCTTTTTCCAAAAGAATACGAGGTATTCATATAATACAAACCTTTTCTGTTCTGCCAACAGGACCACCATTCCTTTTAAAATTTATCAATATTCTTTGATTCCCAGCTAAAAATGTTCCAACCGATCTCTATGAGTTAGAAGAAAGCCGGGAATTAGCCAGCCTTACTGGCAAGTAAAGAAACGCCCCCTTTTCGGCGACGTTTCATTCGGTTTTTTATTTGTTGTAAAACTCCTTGATTTTAGCTACAACATATTCCTGCTGCTCCTGTTTTAGTTCTGGGAACATTGGAAGTGATAACGCTTCTTTTGCAGCCTTTTCGGATTCAGGCAGATCTCCTTCTTGGTAACCTAAATCTTTAAATACAGGCTGAACATGAAGCGGAAGCGGGTAGTAAATCATCGTTTGTACGCCTTGTTCTTTTAAAAACGCTTGAAGCTCATCACGTTTTTCTACACGGATCGTATACTGATGGAAAACATGGTAATTTCCTTCTTTTACGACTGGAGTTTTTACAAGATCACCTAATTGATCATTAAGTAGCTGTGTATAGACAGCCGCTTTTTCTCTTCTAAGCTCGCTCCATTTATTTAAATGAGGAAACTTCACATTTAGGACAGCCGCTTGAAGCTCATCTAGACGGCTATTATAGCCTAATACATGATGGTAATATTTCGGTTTGCTTCCGTGCACGCGGATGACACGGCAATTCTCAGCTACTTGATCGTCACTTGTCACGATCATTCCAGCATCACCGTAAGCACCAAGATTTTTTGTCGGGAAGAAGCTGTATGTAGCAGCAGTTCCTAATTCACCGACCGTCTTTCCATTTTGTTTTGCGCCAATCGCTTGGGCAGCATCTTCGATAATGGCCAGATTATGCTTGTCCGCAATTTTGCGAAGCTCTTCCATATCTGCCATTTGTCCATATAAATGAACTGGAATAATCGCTTTTGTCTTGTCTGTAATAGCTTGCTCTACCTTCGCAGGATCGATATTAAATGTAACCGGGTCAATATCTACATATACAGGTGTCGCACCTGCACGAACAATAGATCCGCCTGTAGCAAAGAATGTGAATGGAGTAGTGATGACTTCATCACCAGACTTGATACCTGCAGCCTGAAGAGCAATATGTATCGCATCACTGCCATTTGCACAGCCAATCCCATGACTAACATTACTAAATTCAGCTACATCAGCCTCGAGCTTTTTAACGTTATCACCCAAAATAAATCGGGAAGAACTCATAACCTGGTCTAAGGCTGTTAACATTTCTTCTTTTAATTCTTGATACTGTTCACTTAAATCTAACATTGGAATGTTCATACTCATTTCCTCCAGCTTTCTAGATGAAATACTAAATTATATTATCACATAATAGACGATATGCAGACAAATTTCGTTACTGTTTTTTGACACTTTTCGATTTTTCTTTTCAAAAAAAGCCGTTTGCGGGCGTCCACAAACGGCCTATCCTATTGTCGTCCAGTAACCTTACGATACATTTTAATAACAGGCTGATACTTTTCATGGACTAGGCCAATCGCTTCAGCCAGCAGTTCAAAAATTAGCAGCAGGCCGAAGATGAGGAAAATACTAACCCAAAGTGTTGCTGTTGAGAATAGTATGGCACTTACGCTGAAAACAATTCCGAAACCGTAAATACATAATACGGTTTTTCTATGAGATAGCCCTAATGCAAGCAGACGATGGTGCAAATGTGATTTGTCTGGAGCAGAAATTGGCTTTTTATTGACAATCCTTCTAATGATTGCATAAGTTGTATCGAAAACAGGAACACCTAATATGATGATTGGAACAATAAAGCTAAATAACGTTACACTTTTGTATAGTCCAAGCAAAGAAAGGACGGAAATCGAATAGCCCAAAAATAAGGCTCCCGTATCTCCCATGAAGATCTTTGCCGGATGAAAATTATGGAACAAGAAGCCTAACGTACTGCCTAGTAAGATAAGCGATAGCATTAAGATCATCGGTTTCCCTGCAATTCCAGCCATAAAAGCAATTGTACCAATTACAATGGCTGAAATTCCGGCAGAAAGACCGTCAAGTCCATCAATTAAATTAATCGCATTCGTGATGGCCACAATCCAAAAAACTGTAATTGGATAGGTCCATAATCCAAGATCATACGTTCCGAAAAACGGGATCGTTAAATGATCAATAGTTAAGCCGCTTCCCACAACAGCACCAGCAGCAAGAAGCTGGCCAAGAAGCTTATACTTTGCTGATAATTCATATTTATCATCAAGAATGCCGGTAATCACAATAATAATGGCACCAACTGTAATTCCGGTAATTTTTTCATTGTATAGCCCACCGACAAAATAGCCTGCAACTACCCCTCCAAATATGGCCAAACCGCCAAGTCTAGGCATAATTTTTGAATGCACTTTCCTTTTGTTCGGTTTGTCTATAGCGCCAATCTTAATGGCTAATTTTATGACAAGGGGCGTTATCAGTAAGGATGTAACTATAGCCGCTAGAAAGGCAGCGATAAATTTTATCTCCAATAGTATCACCTTGTATTCGTAGTAATCCTGCTAGAGGCAAGTATTATCCCTCGAAAAAGCAAGTTTTATTCTATACCAATTCAGATTAATCCTAACATATATACAAAAGAATTCAATTAATTTCATTTTTACAAATATTACAGAATAGCAACATTTGATAACTTTACTATATTATCACCTTTTTCATAAAAAAGTCTTTATAACATTTCGCCCTAAAATGGCATTATCCTCTAAAATTGACGAATATTCTCGAAAAAGGTTTCAAATAATAGAGAATAATAGAATCTGTAAAAATTTAACTGCCGTTTTTCGACCAAATTATATTATACTACATTATATGTTATAATTTAGCTAGAAAAAAAGTTTTAGGAGAGAACAACATGCTATCTTTAATGAAGCGAGTATTTAATGAAGATTCTGCCGAACTAAAACGTCTATATAAACATGTTGCAAACATTAATGAATTAGAGGCGAATGTCTCAAAACTCAGTGATGAAGAACTTAAAGAAGCTACGCAATACTTTAAAGAGAAAATTGCGTCAGGCGTTTCGATATTCAATTTAAAAGAAGAAGCCTTTGCAATTGTCCGTGAAGCATCCAAACGCGTTCTCAACCTTCGTCATTATGATGTGCAATTACTCGGGGGACTTGTCCTCTTAGATGGCGGCATTGCTCAAATGGCAACAGGTGAAGGAAAAACACTTGTCGCAACACTTCCAAGTTACTTAAAAGCACTTGAAGGAAAAGGCGTTCATGTGATCACCGCCAATGAATATTTAGCAAATCGTGACTTTGAGCAAATGGGAAAAGTTTTTAAATTCCTTGGACTAACAGTTGGTTTAAACATTTCCCAAATATCAGAATCCGAGAAGAAAGATGCCTACAATGCAGACATTACATACGGAACAGGCACGGAGTTCGGATTTGATTATTTACGGGACAACATGGTCACACGTCTTGAAGATCAAGTGCAACGACCATTACATTATGCAATTGTCGATGAAATCGATAGTATTTTAATAGATGAGGCTAGAACGCCATTAATTATTGCTAGTAAATCTGATATTGCTACCGAACTCTTTCAAATTACTTCTGAAATTGTCAGAGACTTTGAAGATAGCAATCACTATGAATTTTACCCTGAAACGAAGCAAATCGTATTGGCTGATAATGGAGCGAATGTATTCGAGGAGGCTTTCGGAATAGAGAACCTTTATGATGCTGAGCACCGCGAACTGCTTCATAACATTATGCAGTCATTAAGAGCCCATGTGGTCATGCGCAAGGACGTAGACTACATTGTTAAAAAAGATGAAGTGATGCTTGTTGATCAATATACAGGCAGAATTATGGAAGGCCGTACATTCAGCGATGGACTTCATCAGGCAATTGAAGCAAAAGAAGGCGTAACGATTAAGGAAGAAAATCAAACACAAGCTTCGATTACCGTTCAAAATTACTTTAGAATGTACACGACCCTCTCTGGCATGACGGGCAGTGCGATTCCTGCGAAGCAAGAGTTCTGGGAAACGTATAATTTAAGGGTTGTCGCGATTCCAACGAATAAACCGAATGCTCGCCAAGATGAAGAACCATTAGTCTATAATGATTACGAATCGAAAGTGAAGAAGATTGTTGAAGAAGTTAGCAAGCATAATAAACTGGGACGCCCAGTCTTAATTGGAACATCATCGATTGAACAATCTGAGCGTTTATCTTCTTATTTAAAGAAAGCAGATATTAAGCATAAGATTTTGAATGCCAAAACCGAAGAAGACGAAGCCCTTATTATTTCTCAAG
Source organism: Bacillus sp. JJ1532 (assembly GCF_036965085.1). Taxonomy (NCBI): domain Bacteria; kingdom Bacillati; phylum Bacillota; class Bacilli; order Caryophanales; family Bacillaceae; genus Bacillus; species Bacillus sp. JJ1532. The sequence goes on along the minus strand of NZ_JBALOW010000003.1, from coordinate 60,698 downwards.
CTGGGCAAAAAAATAAAGTGATGCTTTCCACGAATATGGCTGGACGCGGAACCGATATTCTTCTTGGAGAAGGGGTACGGGAATTAGGCGGTCTTCAAATTATCGGAACTGAACTTCATGAAAGTGCACGGATTGATATGCAGCTAAGAGGACGTGCAGGCCGTCAAGGTGATCCCGGCTCCACTCAATTTATTATTTCTATAGAAGATGATATTTTCCATAGCTATGATAAAGAGGAAATGGACAGATGGAAGAAAAAAATGAAGTTCGATGAAACTGGTCTTGTCCAGTCACCAAACCCTGTTAAATTCGTTAAGAAGGTGCAGGAAACGGTTGAAGGTGCGCATTTCTCATCTAGAAACCATTTATTGAAGCTCGATGACATTGTTGACGAACAAAGAAAAATCATTTATAAGAAGCGCAATGATTTACTTACGATTTCTAATTTTAATGAACTGCTGAAGGAATCGCTAAATAATCATGTACAAAAACTCCTTGAAAAATATTGTCCAGAACATGTAATAGAGGAGGATTGGCCAACTGAAAGTCTTTATGAAGAGCTAACACTTGTTTTCGGAACTCCTCCTTTCCCAGCTTCCGAATTAAAAGGAGCCGAAAAGCAAGTCATCCAAGGCAAAGTAGACGAGCTAATTAAAAATCAGCTAGAGTTATTAGATAAGCTTGAGGCTAACGAAGATTTCCAAGTTCAAATCAAGAATATGTACTTGCAGACTTTAGATCACTCATGGATTGTCCATATGGAAATGCTGTTCCATATGAGAGAAGATATCGGCGTTCGCGGCTATGGACAGGAAGATCCTTACCGATTATATGCTCGTGAAGCGTACGATGAATTCTTGCACTTCTTAGCGGAATTGGATGCCCAAATTGCTAAGCAGGCAAAATTGTATATTCACCATTTTTTAGCTGAGTAAATACAGCCATACTAGCGGTGACCTCCATTGGGGCCACCGCACCATTCATTTTTATACAAAATACTATTTTAAAGGTGGCTTTTTAATGGGAAAAGAAAATAAAACGGCAGAAGGTATTAAAACGAAGCTATCCTACCACCCTGATTGGGATTTAACCGTTCAAGAGAAATATGTATTTCAATATAATCATCAAAAGCTTTCACGCCTTCAGCCGAACCAGCTATCAGTAAGCGGAATCAATCTATATGAATATGATGATGGCTTTGTGGTAACGGCTTTCTTAAGCAGCTCACTGCCACAAGCAATTTCTTTTGAAGTGATTGACCTCGTACTCGTTAATGAAAATAATGAACCACTAGCGAGAAAAGGCTTTGAAATGGACCTATTTGGGGAACTCCCTCCAAACACAAGCAGACCATGGAGATTCCTATTCGAGAATGACAATAAATTAGTAGAGGAAATTCCGAAAAAAGGCTGGAAGCTCGTATTTGAATTAAAGAAAAAGCAAGTAAACGAGCTCGCTCTTGATTTAGAGGATAGCTGGAAAGAAACATTAAGCGATGAGCAAAAATCAAAGCTTGAAGAGATTAATAAAAACCTTCCGCCGCTTCGGGATGGAGAAGTTAATTTCATGGGGCTAGAGGCTAATATGGTTGAAGGAAAAGGGCTGGCCGTTACATTACTTATTCGCAATGCCAGCAACCGCAGTATTTTCATTGAAAACATCCCTCTTGCATTTGAGGATGCGTCTCAGGAAGTGGTAGCGCAAGCAGGCTTCCAGCTAGATAATTTAGAAGTTAAGAGTCAAACATGCAAGCCATGGACATTTGTTTTCCCAGAGTCCTCTATCACAAAGGAGAACTTGGATTTGTCTAAATGGAAAGCGTATGTTCCACAATCAGCAAAAGTGGATGTGAAGCAATCATAAAGGATGATAATATCCGCCTATTTTTAAAGCGCCATGTCAGTGGCGCTTTTTTCTTTCGATCTGTTAACTCTAAAAACCGTCATATGCGCGCAAGTTTTCTTACCGAAAACCGTACACATAATCACTAACGTTAAAAAGAGGTCTGAAGCAGCATAGCTTCAGACCTCTCATTATTATTTACTAGCATCTAGTGCGTGGTATTCAATATGTGTTTTCATATCTGTAATAAAGGTTCCACCTAGGCCGTACTGCCCGCCGTGGTTTGAATCATATGTATAGACGCGGAACTTATCCCCTGGCTGAAGCACGCGAACCATTTCCAGTTCATTATTCTTATCGCGCTTCCAAAGATTAATCGGCTTCTTAATTTCAACGACACCGATTTGGTTTTCCTTTAGATCAAGACCCATGAACTTTCCATCTGCCGGTGGAGCTGGCGGAGACTCAAGGTCTACGAATCTTTTAGCACCTGCGTAACGATTCTTCCAATACTTTTCTGTATTTAAATTACTAATTTTGATACCATTTGTTGAATCTGCATGAATAAACTGGTTATCACCAATATAGATGCCTGAATGTGAGACACGAGATCCAACTGTTATAAAGAAAACAGCATCCCCAGGAACGAGGTCTTCTTTATCCACAGCAGTACCTGCATGATATTGATCAGTTGAGATTCTTGGCAGATCTACACCAAAGTGGCTGTACACATAGGATAAAAATCCTGAGCAATCAAAACCGCTTGTAGAATCTCCGCCATAAACATAAGGTATTCCTATGAATTTTTTACTATATTCAATTATATTAGTATTTGTATTTTGTTCTGCTGCACTTGCTTGACTAACCCCGAAAAAGGTAGGAAATAGCAATGAGGCTGTGATGATGACTTTCGCTAATTTTTTCATGTTGGCCCCCTGAATTCAAGAAAATTGTCATATCTTATCGTTTACTAATATGATTTTACATTATTTTCTGTCATTTTTACGTTTCAATTCTATTAAATAATAGTCGTTATATTACAATCATGTTACAAAAAAGACTATTTTACTAGGATAAGAGAAGTAGGTAATATAATTGACAATTTTTTTCATGAATATTGCTTGACAGGGTAAAAGTGTTGAAGAGACAAGCTTAAGAGATTAAATGTGCGAGGATCAGTTGGAAATTGTTATGAGACTGCACGGGTTGAGATGGGGATATAGTCGGGGGTAATCATGTTTATTCGACAGGATAAGCGGGCTGTTGGAAAGTGTTTAAATATCCTACCCTTAAACCCCGACAAAAACAGGAAAACCTTCTTGATACCAAGAAGGTTTAGGAAAAATCCGGCCAATTTTTTTGAAATTGGTCTCCTTTAATTTTTACAAGTGTTTTATATCGGAAAGGCATTAAATCGCTTGCATCTTTATTAATAAACTCTAGAGCGAGCTCTAAAGGAATGAGATGAAATTGATCCTCTACTTCAGAAAGAAAGAAAGCGTCCTTGATTTTTCCACTTTTCTTCGTGTCAATCAGTAAAAAAGCTGGATAATAGCTGCCATCATTAGCTTCGAGAATTGCCTTTGCCGTTACAAACCCTTTCGGCTCTTGCTCAATATCATCATTTGCTGTTTTATCTAAAGTTTTCTGAGCCCAGCCTTGTCGCTTATATCCCCCAATAATTTTCGGAGGATCCTTTTCAAACTGTTTTTTAATTTGATCGTATTCAGAACTAAATGACATTCTTTTCCCTCCAACGAAAAGGGTCTTTAAGGATTTTCCTAAAACTAGGAACAAAATTAAGATTGCATGTACTAGCGTATCATATCATAAATGACAAATCAAACAGATGTCTATAACAATTTTTAGCACAGTCAGAATTTTATAACTCCCCATACATTTATATCTTGTATGCTTCCCCATTAAACCGCTTAAATTACTATTGTTTTTTTATTAAATAAAAGGGGCTTTTCTCTGCAAAAACATTGAACAGCCAGCATGTTCTGCATTGAGAAAATTTGCCCCTTTAAAAATGATTACTTGTAAACAGCTTGAATCTGATCAATATAGATGATTCCACTATTTTTATTAGCGTCATCTACTTCCATATAACGGACTGGTACGTCAATGATTAGTGGCGTTTTGATCACTTGCGGAACAACTGCCTCCACATACTTCCAGCCTGTCCAATCTAAATTCTTCGTAAAATCAAGTTGGATTTCTTTATTATCCGCATCTTTCAGCTGCATTCTTAACCAATGTCCTTGGCCATCTCCGTACACCCACATACCTATTTTCTTAGGGGCACCTTTAATGGCAAGTGGTTTGACTGCATCAACATAAGCACCAGAGGTACCTGTTGTTCCTGAAAAATCATAGCTTAGCTTGATTGAATTTTTCCCAGTTTTGACAATAGAAGTTTCATTTTCAATTTTCACATTGTTGTATCTGGCACCTGAGGCTTTGTAATTAGCGATGCCACCCTCGAATCCTTCAAGCAGAATCGGTTCAGGTGTTCCTACAGTAACATTCACTTTTACAGAAACAGCTCCGTGACTGATCGTAATGGTGCCTGTTCCTTCCGTAGCGCCAGCTTTAAATTCACCTTTATTATTAATGGTGCCAATATTTGGTGTGACACTCCATTTAAATAAATTTGGATCAGTAATGACCGTTTTTCCTTTATAAATTCCTTTTGGCTGGATCGTATAAACGTTATTTTTCTCAACGATTATATCCTTCTCATCAACATGTATACTTTCCAGTGTATTGATTATATTAAGCTTAACCTTGCTGCTGATATTGCCAGCTGAAACAGCAATTTCACTTTGAGTCAGAGATGTTCCTACTGTATAGCTTCCATCTGCATGTTTCTTTAATGCTGGTGATGAAAAAGCGATTGGCTGTGTGACCGGTACCGCATTATAGAACTGATCTATTCCTTTTACGGTAATGCCTAAGTCCTTATATGTAGCCCCTGCAAAGAGTGTAACGTCAGCCGGGTTAACGACAAGCTGATGAAGCGGTCCTTTTAACCATTGGCTAATAAAAAGTAATGCATTTGAAACCGAACGTGGTGGTCCATCCGAAGGCTTGTTGACAACAGAGACTTTATCATCCCCATGGTCCCTTGTTACTAGGGTGGATGAGCCGCCCCCATCAAAAGTAAATGCATGAATAGCGCCAAGATCCTTCATAACTGACGCCATTTCCTGTAAAGTCAGACCTGTACTTTGCGTACTGCGTCCATCAACAACAGCTGTAACGATTCCGCCATCTGCTTTAATTCCAATGGCTGATCTAGGGTGAACACCTGGAACATCTTGGGGAACAATAGCACCATTTTTCACAAGATGGTAACGTCCGCTAATTGCCTCTGTTACATCATTCCATTCACTTGGAGAAAACTGAGCCGTAACCTCGACCTTGTCTCCTTCATTGACAGTTTGTAAAAAGTCGCTGGCAAAATGATGTCCTGATAAAACAAATTCGCCATCATTTAAGGATTCATTTCCAACTTTACTTACAACCTTTGACACCGTACCTGTTAAAACACTATGCCCATTCAACTGACCAGCATCAATTTTCACAACAACCTCTGTGCCAAGTTCATTCGTTCTTGTCGAGCTAGCAAAAGAAGGCGTGTAGAGTACAAGATGATTCGCTGATCTTGTACGGTTTACTGAATTAATTTTATATGGCTCTTGTCCATTTATTTGGACCGAAAGTGAAAGCTCTGGACTGCCAATGATCGGTTTCCCAGCATTGGTTAGCCCAAAAACAGCTAACTGGTTGATAGGAGTTTGACTTGTTGAAACGATATTTCCCTTTTGAATCATTAAGTCAATCGGATGGCCATTTTTATCAAAATAATCTCCGTTGATTCCTGCAATAACATGCTTACCTTCCGATTGTGCCTTGTTTGCTTGACTCGCAACGGTTTCAAACCCAAATAATTGCCCATTTGCCAATGATGTTTCCAAGCTTATCTTTTCTGTTTTCCCATCATATTCAACAGTATAAATCTTCTGTTTCCCACGGTTACTATCGACTGAAAGCTGTGTTTCCGTTACCCCAGGAGCAATTTTCTTCGATTTCTGCTCGGTTACAGCTCCGATCGAAAGCTTTCCAATAGGCTTAGTTGGAGTAGTTCCGCCATAAGCTGCTTCAAGCTCAGCAAGCTTTTTCTTAGATGGTGTACGATAATCCACATATCCTGCTATTTTCGTAATATAATAGCCGCCGCCAAGTCCATACTGACCCCCATGAAGATTGTCATAGCGATAGACCCTATATTGCTCGCCAGGCTTTAATATACGAGTAAAAACTAGTTTATTTCCATCTCGTTTCCATAGGTTAATAGGCTTAAGAACTTTAATTTTACCTACTTGCCCTTTAACCATTAGCAGGCCGTCCCAATATACCTTAGGTTCGCTTGCCTGAGCCGGAGATTGAAGTCCAAAAATCAATGCTGCCACAACTGCTAAGTTAATAATCCACTTTTTCCCCATTTTTCCTCTCCTTCATTATACTATTCTATTATTATATGACATTTTCCCAAAAAAATGGACAATTAACTACATAAAACGACTATTGAACTATGATATTGTTGGTTTTTGCTAATTTTGGCTTAAGATCTTAATTGTTGGCGTTCAAACCGGCTAATGTATGCATGCGAACGGGTTTTATTCGGGACGAATAACATGGAGAGCAGGTATACATTAGGCTTTAATCAATAAAATATAGCTTTTGGTAAAATAAAAACCCCTCGATCAGTCGAGGGGAGCATACTATTTAATATTTTCTATAAGTTTATAGGTTTTCGGTGCAAGAGTCTGCAGTCTTTTTCTTTCATCTTTGTCACGATAATACATGGCAAAGCATTCTGCGAAATACTCTTCTGGATATAGAGTGAAATATTCTTCATTTGGGAATAGCCTTTTCTTTTCTAAATTCCAAATGGCACTGAATTCGGCTGAAGAGGATAAATGATTTTTTAGTATATTATCTATGGTGTGGGCTAGTTCATGTAACTCAAGATTAACAGAGCCATGTCCATTCCCTTTTTCACTATATCCAACTCTAACGACAACCGTTTTATTTCCTCCAATGCCAGGAACATCATCCCAAGTCTTATTCAAATTCTCCCAACCTCGTGGAATGACTCCCTTTAAGTAAGCATATTCTTTTGTTTCTGTTATAGGCCCATTCACAAGCAGAATCCGAATATTTTGCTGAAGCAGCTGGACTAAAACAGACTCAGGCAGAGCTTGCAGGCGTCCTTTTATTTGATTAACAGCAGTTGAGTCATAAGAATCCTGCGGTAAAACAATTAGCGTTTCGACTAAGCATTGTTGATTGCATTCCAGTAATTTTCTTTTTGATATTGAGGGGGTTTCATAGATCACATGATCAGACACTTTAGTAATATAGTAATCTCCGCCTACTCCATACTGGCCGCTATAAAGGTCATCCATTCGATAAACCCGGTAGACTTCCCCTTGCTGAAGAATTCTTTCAAATTGCAAGCCGTTCTCCGTTCTTTTCCATAGATTAATGGGCTTCACTACAGTAACACGGCCAATTTGCCCTTTTTTTAACTCCACCCCATCCCAGTATACGGTTGCAGCCTGTGATTTCTCAGGGCTTATCGAAATAAATAGAATCATTGCGGCAAAAACAAATAGAAGCCTTCTCACAAACATCCCCCCTACTAGCCTTATTTTAGCTCAAATGAAGACGGCATCATAGCCCTTTTGGATTTGTTAGTAAAACCTTGTAAATTTTATGCCAATGGCAGTGACTTGCGTGCTAATTTGCTGTTGTTGGTTTAACCTCATTAATTTTTTGTGAAATCTTGGACCTTTTCTGTCACTATTCTTGGTTAATCGTGCAAATTACACGATAATTGACAATTCAAGCTAGTTTATCGGTGAATTCTTGCAATTTATCGACCATTTTTAGTGATTTATCAACCATTTATGCTGTTTGTCAGCAATTCTAGTAGTTTATCAGCCATTTTTAGTCGTTTATCAGCCAATTATTCAGTTTGTCAGCCAATTCACATTTTGACGACCAACTCCACCAATTTATCAGCCAATTCACATTTTCACGACCATCTCCACTAAACTTTCAGTCAACCCACATCTATCTATCAAGCAGCCCCTACAAAAATTAAAGCCAGCCCACTATTCAAAATGAGCTGGCCCTGATTACTTATTTATAAACATTCAAAGTATATGGAGTTAACGTGGCATTGCCGTTCACGTCACGAACCTTAATGTGATAGGTACCTTTTGTTAAGTTAAAGTTAAGAACTTCGTTATCCCCTTCTGGGTAGTAATCGGCTGTGGCCACGAGCTTTCCGTCTTTATATAGAGAGATGACGCCATCAATCTCTATACCGGATTGAAGCTCAATTTTACCTTTAGCCGCTTTATCTAGCTTGAGTACGTACCAGTCTTCATCTCCGTAAGGGATTCCTGCATTTAAATGGCCAACCGCTTGCTGATGCTTAGCGGAAACGGTTTTGAGGGCAATCGGCTTAGATGGAATATTGTTTTTAACAACAGAGCCTTTGTCCTCGTCATTTTTGTTTACAGGATTGATCGATAACACGTACGGGAGAAGCGAGAAGGTATTTGGCCATTCGAAATAGGCAGATACTGAGAAAATATAATTTTTGCCTTTTTCTGTTTTGAAAGAACCAAAGGTCTTACCGGACATGGCTCCTTTTTCTAAGTACTGGCCCGTTCTCATTTCTTCATCATCAAGCTTGCGGTTTTTGTTCGTATCCTCGTAAACGACAAACATTCCATAGAAAGGACTGATCAGCTCTTTCGGATATTGAGCCTTGAACTGATCGCTAACCTGCTTTCTTTCCAATGTCATGCCATAAATTTCGTCATGCTTGCTTTCAAAATAGAAATTATCCTGGTCATATGGCATAGAGAAGTTACCTTCAATCACATTTGCTGGGAGATTTTTAACCTCTTCCATTTTGTCATTATCCTCATATTTATCCTGAGGATTTTTCACAGTCAGTTTTGAAGTAAACTTATATGGATCAAAAGAAATGGCCCCATTATAGTAGTTTGTATTTGCTTTAATATAGTAGGTTTCATTCTTTTTGAATCCAGCGAATAAACGGCTTTCCAAGCGGCCATTCATCCAGAAGGAATATTCATTTGATGTAATCTGCTCCATATAGGAGAATTCTTTTCCATCACGATCTTTCTCTGTTCTTACTTGGTAGATTCCAAACATCGGTACAGTTGCATTATTCTCCTCTAAAGAGAATTCGTAAATTCCGTTTTCCTCAGGTGTGACGCTGAACCAGTCCTCATCCTCCAATGTTTGCAAATAACCTGTCGCTTCATCGTTGATATTATAAGGCTGTGCACCATCCTTAATCATCTGAACATAGTCAAATTCTTCTGCTGGCTGTTCCATTAATAGAAGCTCTCTCTGTTTCTCAATCGAGCTGTCTTCATCCATGACATGCATCATTGGCAATGAATCTTCGTCTGGCGGAAGAACTTTTCCTTGTACCTTCAGCTCGTACGGAATAGCTGATGATTCAGGGGTTTGCTTTTCTTCAATCATTCCCCAGTTAAAGAAAAAGTCGAAAATCCCAAAGTAATTGCTTTCTTTATTTGAGACTTTGATTGAATAGTCCATTCCTGGCTGTGCCAAAAACGATAAGGATTCGCCTTCGCTCTTCCCTTTATTATTGGCATAGAAGTTCGGATCACGCTCGTCTTCCTTTAAAGCAGGAAGCTCGAATTCGACTTCCATTCCTCCTTCTTCAGGCGGAGGCATCTTGAAAATCTCGTAAACACTTAAACTTGTATCCACTCCCGGTATTCCTGACAGGTCAATTTTAACAACCTGCTCTTCCTCAACAGTAAAATTAAAATAATCATTGTCCCCTTCTTCACCAATTAAAGTATACTTTTCTTTTGATGTATCGTATGGCAGCTCGATTTTAATTGGTTCATCGAAGGTAGATTCATCTGCTGGAAGAACTGGGTGCTTTTTAACGGATAGTGTGTATTTGGATTGCTGTTTATTTGAATCATCATAGCTTCCATTGACATCTTTCACACCGAATGAAAGGGTTCCGGAATAAGGAACTTTATACAATTTCCCTTCAGTCTTCCCGTCCATCACATGGTTCACTTCGAGCTTATCTTTGCCCTCTTGTGATTGAAGGTTAAGCATTAATTTGTAATCAAATTGTTTAGACCCTTCTAAAGAAAATTGGATATACTCTCCTTTTTTCACTTCAGCCGAATACCACTTCTCTTCGAATGGCTTCGTAATGGCTCCCTTGACTTCGCTCGTTTTTGCTAAATCTACAGGGGCTGCATTTTCTTCAATTTCCTTATCAGTCCAAGGCTTGCTCGTAAAGGAAGGAAGCTTCTTAATATCAAAGTTAAGGGCAGCGACTGGATTGACAAGTCCATTTCCGTATTTAATATCAAACCCAGGGTCACCAAGGTCTTGTGCTGTATGCTCTAAAATATATTCCACCTGTGATGGCGTTAAGTTTGGATGCTTTGATAAAAGCAGTGAAGCTGCTCCAGCCACCATCGGAGAGGCCATCGATGTACCGCTCATTTCACGGAAGCTTGATAATTTCTCAGGTTCATAGATTGGAGCGTATACTTCATCACCAGGTGCGACAACATCTACGGACGGGCCATAACTCGAAAAGCTTGAGAGTTTTTTAGATTTATCGACTGAACCGACACTAATAACTCCCTCGAATGCTGCAGGATAACTAACCATTGTATCCCCTGTATTCCCGGCAGCAGCGACAATCGTAATATTTTTCTCTAATGCCTTTTTGATCGCTTCTTCAATTAATGGCGACTTCATCGGTCCACCTAAGCTCATGTTAATCACTTTCACGTTCTTTTCTACCGCATGCAAAATCCCTTGGGCAATCGAATAGTCATAAGCGCCCCAACTGCGATCAAAAACGTCAATAGGAAGGATCTTTACATTCGGATTGACCCCAAAGCCGCCAATTCCATTATTTTTATTACCTGCAATAATCCCTGTCACATGCGTCCCATGGTAATCAGGTGTGCCTTGATTCATCGGGTTTACGGCATTATAACTTGGGAGAAGTTTCCCCTTTAATTCCGGATGCTGCGTATCAACCCCTTGGTCAATGACAGCAACCGTTACCGTATGCTTGCCAGCCAGCTTATGGGCTTGATTTAAGTTAAGCAAGCCAATGTGATATTGCTCGTTCACCTTCGGATCGGGCAAACTTAAAGGCTTGTACATCGCACTTGGATTGACTGAATTCACATGGCTTAGGCCTTTATACTTTTGCATGACCTTTTGCAAATCTTTTTTATTCTTTACCTTTACTACGGCATAATTTAAGGCTGGTATATTCGTAACAAGTGTTCCGCCTGCCATTCTATGCTCGGCAGGAGTCAAAGGCTTAGTATATTTAATAATGAATGTATCTTCACTCAAAGCCTTTTCTTTATACTGGTCGAGCTTGCTTTGCAGCTGAGGATTGTTCACTTGAATAGCCGAGACATTCTGTAATTGTTTAGGAGACTCCGCCGATGCTATCATCGAAGGTCCTAGATTACTAGAGAACAAACCAAGCCCAACAGTAATTGTAAATGCATTCCTAACCCATTTCTTCATATGATCCCCCTTCTCTTTTATAACCCTATAGTACCTATACCTGTAAAAAAATAGCAACAATTACCATGACCAAACTTTTTATGAAATTCGACAACTACCTCTATCTTATTAAAATTCCTTTTACTATATGTTTAAAAATATGCTTTTTTCTCATTTGCTCGATTTCAGACCGTTCTATGTTTGATAGATTCAGAGGAGTCATGATTTTGGGGCCTTCTCCTTGTTGTATTGAAGCAGGATTGTTTACGATGAGCTCTCCCTTTTCAACCCCTGATTCGATCTGTAGTTTATTGCCTGACGCGATTCCAGTCTTGATTTCTCGTTTTTCCAGGATTCCGCCTGATGTAATAACCCAGACAAAGGACTTCTTCTTCTGTTTGATGATACTTTGCTTCGGAACCATGATTGCCCCATTTACTTCTTTTGTAATTAATGTGACCTCGACATGGGATCCTTGAAGCAGGTCAGGGACCTCATCATCCATCTGAATTGAAAATGGGTATAGACTTTCCTTTTCTGATTGGACGTAATCTGGTAATTTGTCAGCTTTCGTTAGCATCCCTTTACCATTAATATGTTTAGAAGAAATGACGACCGGTATCCCGGTTTCAACCTTAACCCTTTCTTCCTCATTTAATAGCCCTTCAATCGTTGGGATAGCTGAACTAATCGTGATTAGCGGGTTATGCAGTCCCACATTGATTTCTTTAATGATCCCTTCAAAATCACTGACAACTGTTATTTCCCCTTCATTCGCTTGTATATCCTGCAGCTCCTGCTCATGCTTATCAGCTGTCTGTCTTAACAAGTCAGCCTGCAATTCTTTTTCATAAATATCCTGCTCGACACTATGTAAAATGGAAAGCCCAACAGCCTTTTCTTCCTCATCAAAATGTAAGGAATCCTTGTAATAGCGGAGCTCAGTTATATGTCTTTCTACTACTTCGATTTGATTTTCAATTTTGGTTTTCTCCGCTTCAATCCTCGCCATATCCGCTTCTAAGTCAGCAGAAATATACTCGTATAGCGGGGTGCCAACTTCAACTGTTTCTCCTTTCTTTACAAAAAACTGCTTAAATACTCCCATTTTTTGATCATAATAATAATGATAGTCTTCCAGAGGGGCCACAATCCCTTTTTTATGTAGAGTTTCCTTGATGTCTTTTTCAACTGCCATTGAATAGCTTTTAATAAAGGCAGAGCGTTCAATTTTTGAATGATCTTTTACTATTAAAAACAAATTACCCGCTACTAATAGGAAAACACCCGCTGCTAAAATCATTTTGATCCGTTTCTTCATCCGTATCACCCCCGCCTTAAATGAGCTTCTCAATCTCAAGATAGGATAACAAGGCAGACACAACCCAAATGAATAGATGAGCGAGAATGATCGTGAGCAGGATTGTCTTCGGGCTTCTTTCACTCAAACCTTTTAACGCCTTATATTGGAAAAAAATCACCCAAACAGTAAAAAGTGATAGATGGGAGAAAAAATATACTAAAATACTGCTGGATGTTAAGTAGGCAGCTATGACGCCAAGGGAAAAAGGAGAAGCCTCCGGACCAATTCCAAGCCAAATATGAAATGGCAGAAATATGGCTTTTTCCAATAAAAGAATACAAAGTACAAATTGCTGAACAATGACTATTTTCTTATAAGACATATCGAGAATGGCCCAAAGGATCACAGAAAATCCAAAAAGGACTAGCATTGAAAAGATCATTCCCCATATTAGACGTCCAACTATGGCAAAAAGTTTCTTCATTTCAAATTCTTGCCTGCTTAAATCTGTTATTTCTTTTGTCAGGAAATCCAACCCGATTCCCAAATAGCCGCTAAGCGTAAACAGAATCATACTTATCACGGTTAGCAAAATAGCCTTTTTCCACAACCCTCTTATCGTCTCTGCCCTCATGATTTGATAGGAGAATGTGTTCGGGGCCAGAAGTCCCTTCAATAGGTGCACGTAATAAACCATGGGCGTACCTCCAAATTTTATCTATCTATCATTCTAGCTTACTAGCAGAAATAATTCCCCTAATAACCCCATAGTTTGAAATAATTGGGTATATAATCACAGAACTACTACTTCTGGTACATTTTGTAGGATTTATTTAGTCGAATGGGGAGATTGTGGCCTATTATACTAATTTGGCAGCAAATTGGGGAGCGTTGTCGGCCTATTTGTGAGGTCTATAGCTAAATCGAGCAGGTTGTCAGCCAATTCAAGTACGTTATCAGCCAATTCCGGGGGTTTACAGCCAATCCATTTTTTAAATAAAAAATAAACCACTGGCAAAAGCCCAGTGGTCTCTAATGAATTAATGATTCGTATAAGACTGTTTTTGCTTATCATAGTTTAAATAGTAACCGCCGCCTAGATCCAGCTTATTATCTTGGATCGCATAGACTCTAAATACTTGACCCTTTTTAAGCGTTCTCGCTACACTTCCATTAGAAGCGTAGAGCGGGCTATCGGCAGTGATTTGAATCGTTCCTTTATAAAAAGAAACCCCTGCATTCCTTTGAATATAATAGCCTCCGCCCACATAATAAGCATTGTTATCAAAACTAAACACTTTAATGAGCTCACCTGGAATTAACTTCCGATGAACTTTGCCATCTGGGCGGTATAGATTAATATCTTTATTTTTAATATGCAATCTTCCAATATAGACACTCATTTTACTGCTGTTAGCGGGAATATAATAATTACCGCCCAAATTATAGTTGTTTCCTATTGTTCCAAACACTTTATATGAGTACCCTTTTTTCAGCATTTTGGCCACTGATCCATCAGGACTGATGAGCGGCATATCCGCTTTTAAATAAACGGCAGCAGCTGGGAGCTTGGATGTCCATTGACTCCCTACATTTGGAATTTCCAAGTTAATACTCTTCATCTCTGAAAAAATAGCAAGAATCCGCTCGCCGTAAAATTCTCCCGGCACGGCCCAGCGATTATTCAAATCTGTCCAGTAAGGAGCAATCCCCCTCTTTACATAATCAAAGCGCGGATCGTTTTTTTCTGTAACGAGAGGTTCGTTGTTTGCATAGGCTTTCAAATGCTGAATCTGAGCTCTTACCCCTTCCTCAGGCGTGTTGAAATGAGCCCCTTGTGCACCGCCCCCAACGGCCCCAATCCCGGAGTAGTTATTCTGCTCAGGCAGAACATCCTTCCCATATTGAAAATAGCCTGTTTCCAGAATGGCTTGGGCAAAAGCAATATCCCCGCGAATCCCCTCTTGGCGACCTAAAGATATATATAAATCTGCTAATCTATAAATATCAACAGTCGTTAATTTAGGTTCAGGATACTTTAATAGGACAAAATCACCCATTTGTTTCGCGGTTAAAATGGAGCTGCCGCTAATAGATACCTTTTCATCAGAAGCTTGTACCGGAGCATATGAGACGAAGCTTAACAGTAAAACAAACAGCAAAACATAAACTTTTTTCATCACTTTCTCCCTTAAAAACTTTTTTTTAGTTCATAGTTACTATCTTACACTTTTGACAGTAGCAGTAAAAGGGAATTGGAGTTTTATTAAAATAGGTAAATTTAGACTATTTATCTTGTTTTTCCATTTCCCCTTAAAAAAGTAAAAAGCAGAGAGCCAACTACAGCCTCCGCTTTTTACTAAACTTTACTTATTCAATTCCGCCAATTTCTTCTTAGAAGGTGTTTCATATTTAACAAACCCTTCCATCTTCGTTACATAATGGCCGCCGCCAACTCCGTACTGGCCGAAGTTCTGGCTGTCATAGTTGTATACTCGATATTTTTCACCTGGGTTTAAGACACGAACAAAAGTAAGCTTGTTGTTTGCATCTTTCTTCCATAGATTGATAGGCTTTTCAATGATCACACGGCCAATTTGACCTTTTTTCATTAATAGGCCATCCCAGTAAACTTTTGGAGCTGGTTTTGTTTCTTCTTTTGGTTCTTCTTTTGGTTCTTCTTTTTCAACTGGCTTTGCCACAATACGGGCTTCATATTTCGTGTTAACTGTTCCAAGCTTTTGGATATAAGCAATTAGGGCTTCATCAAGAGCAGGGAACTCATTTTCGATTGGGCTGTCTTTAAAGGAAGTATACTCATCACCGCCTGCAGCCATGAAATCATTTGTTGCAACAACATATTGTTTATTCATATCGACAGGCTGCCCGTTAATTTTCATAGAATGAATACGCTCGCCCACTTTTTGTGCTGTATCAATGGCAAATGTCAGACCGCTAATATGCGGGAAGGCACCTTTGGATTCAGGATATGAATTGACTGCATTTTCAAGACTGGATTTAAGTTGCGCTCCTGTTAACTTCTTCGTAACGATGTAGTTTCCGAACGGCAATACTGTCACGACTTCACCTTTCGTAATATCTCCTTCATCGATGGATGCACGGATACCGCCGCCGTTCATAATTGCTACCTCTGCACCGGTCATATCGACCATCGCATCTGTAATCAGGTTACCGAGGTTCGTTCCGCCTGTACGTACTTGTTCACGTTCGCCGTCAAGCTTCACTGCTGTCTTTCCGATTACTTCTGATAAAATTTCTTCTTGGGCTGCTTGAATATCTTTAATTACCTTCTCCACTTCTGGATCTGGTTTTACATCAGCTGTTTCTTCTTTTTTGATTAATTTTGCTTTTTTGCCAGTTAATTTCTTGCCTTCAAATGTTAACTCAACAACACCAAGATTTTTCGTATATTCACCTGAGCTTACAATTAACGTATCATTTTCACCTTGCAATCCCTCTACAAGAGTAGAGTGGCTGTGACCATCTACAATCAAGTCGATTCCAGGTGCACCTTTTGCTACTTTAATAGATGTATCAGTACTGGACTCATCAATCCCTAAGTGTGTCACAGCAACGATCATATCAACATTTAGACCTTTTAATTCTTTTACCATTGCCTGAGCTTCAACAACCGGATCAGTAAAAGTTAAACCCTCAACATTCTTAGGGTGAGTTTTATAATGTGTTTCTGGAGTGGATAAGCCAAAAATCCCTAGCTTTATGCCATCCACTTCTTTAATAACATAAGGCTTTAATAGCAATGAGCCATCCGCTTTACGAACGTTCGCACTTAAAACTGGGAAAACTACTTTCTTTTCTAATTCTAGCAGTCTCTCATACCCATAGTTAAAATCATGGTTACCTGCAGCCATGCCATCATAGCCAACTTTGTTCATCACTTCCGCAACGCTTTCCCCTTTACTAAGTGTGGCAAAAGTTGTTCCGTGTAAGGTATCTCCCGCATCTAATAAAAGCGTATTCGGATTTTCACTTTCGAATTGCTTAACCAACGTTGAAATCTTTGCAAACCCCATTCCATCACTGCTGCTTTCCACTACGCGGCCATGTGAATCATTCGTATGCAAAATCGTAATTTTCTTTGTGTCCGCACTCGCAGTTCCTTCCGCGTTAACGAGAAACTGTCCTCCAAACCCGGACCAAACTACTAACGATGAAACTAATACAGCAAAACCCTTTTTCAACCTTTGCATGGCTTACCTCCTATTAGTTTTTACTACTTCCATAGTATTATATATGATTATTATTAATTTATGGTAAACCATTTGTAAAATTAGTATTTTCTGCCTATAAATCTGTCTAATTAAACGTTTGATTAGTTTTAATTAAACGTTTGATTAATGAAAAAAGTACGCTGAAAGCAGACAAAAAGGCGAATGGAAAAATCCATCCGCCTTTGAAGATTACCATATTTCTTTAACACTATTATATTTTATAAACCTAGTTTGATCTTTATCCAAAATAAACACTTCATTGTTTGCATTCATCGCAGCTGAATGGATTTCTAAGGTGAATTTCTTTTGCTTGGCTAGAGTCGCTTTATCATAATACCCATTAGTCGTAATAATATGATTTTTTCCAACATATAAAATAACCTCATCTAAAATCTTCACACGGTTAGACAAATCTAAATTTATCCGATTCCTTCCTGTGTATAAATAATTCCCGTCAACAAACATTTCAAAAACACCTGGATACGTATCAAAATTCAATTTGTTCTTTTCTTGAAACGTATCGGCATCGAATGCGTAAATAGATCCACCTGAAGTATCATCTTGCATGTAAAGAACGTTTCTGCTTTGGTCAAGCTTTAAATTTGCCCTGTAAATGTTTGCCGCCTCAACAGTTTGTCCATTTCGCCGATCATAGGCAGAAACATAATAATTATTATGACTATAATAGATATAGTTTTTTCCTACCTCTATTTCACTTGGTCTATCAGTTACAGATATATACGAAATCGGCTTAGTTGGGTCTGTACTTGCTACGGCAATACGATGGGAACCCTCTAATGACACATAAATGGAATCTCCATTCACTACAAGCTCCCAAGGCCTCGAACCAATATAAATCTCTTTCTCAACATTCATGGTACTTGCATTTATATAGAATAGTTTATTTTCACTGATTGACAAAGCATATATTTTATTAGTTTTCTGATCATATTCCCAATCTGTTATCGCCTTTTCAAATTGAAGTTGCTTATTAAGCCCATTTTGAAAAGCTGGCAAATGAATCGGAAGAATGTTTAATTTTAATTTCCTTAACATCCCCTCTTCACTATTGTAAGCGTATAAATTCATAGAAGAATCAACCGATACTTCTTCATATCGAGAGGTTGGCATTGAGCGGTAAGGGACAAAGGATTCACGGTCATATATGAACGAACCGCCAATCGCATATTTCCCCTTTACTAGACTAACAGGTTCGAAGCCATCCACATACTTTCCGATAATATCCTTCAAATTCGTTGGATTCATTTTGAAACCATCAATAATAAGCTCTCCATTATCCCAAATATTACTTGCATCCCACGATGGCCAAAATCCTGGGCGATAATTATCCTCCGAAAGAATATTATATGTACTTAAATCAATGGCTTTCACATGAGAATTGCTGACATATAATATTTTTTTAATGGGATCAATAGATAGTTTTATATTGGAATTAAATATGTAGTCTTCTGGATTCTCCTTTTTGCTGATGACCTTAACTGTTCTCGATTTCATGTCAAAATCATGAATCTCTGTAGCTCCATTTTTAGGCGCATAGTAAATATGATCATTACTAATAATAAATCGTTGGGCTTGAATCGGCGTACCGTCCAATGCCTCAAGATACTCTGATTTCTCCGTTACCGGGTCAACCGCCCGCATTGGATACCCACCTAGTATGACTTTCCCATTATATAGCTGCATTCCCCATCCTGTATCATAGGAAAATTCCTTTATCATGCTTAAATCCTTTGTTGACAAAACATACAGCTTTTGATAAGCACTTACATATAAATATCCCCTGCTCTCATCTACCAACATTTTATCAAAGTTGAAATTCTTCGGTGCTACTTCCCACTCAGCGAGAGTCACATATCCTTTGCTCAACGTTTTCAAACGATCTAAGAGCGGCTTAATAGCCGTGTTTGGTTTATACTTGATAGAGTCCAGCATCGTCTGAATGCGTTTAGATTTCTCTTCTATTTGCGCTTGACTCTCATTGTTCTTGATTGCTAATTCTAAATTGACAATCTCCTTTTTTAGCCGATCATAGTCCGTTAAAGGGGGTGCCGGTGTGCGGTATACACATGCTTGAGCTTGAAGCTTAGCTTTGCTCGGAGTTTCATATCGAACTCTGCTGTCACGATCAACATAATAACCGCCTCCAACTCCTAGCGTCCCCGGCCGAAAAGAATAAATCCGGAACGTTCCTTTCGGATTCAAGTTGTGACTAATAATTTTCTTATCCCCATTGTAAAAAAACAGCGGCGTACTCTTCACAGTGTGTAGACGTCCAATTTGTCCCTTTTTTAATTCGATTCCATCCCAAAAAACCTTCTTCATGCCTTTATAAGGAGCACACGGGTCTGCTGCTGAAGCAGAATGGCTTTGGAAAATAGGTGTAATCAAAGTAATTGCTAACAGTAAAACAAAGATGCGTTTCACATATACTCCTCCAATAAATCCTATGTATTAGATTCATCTTACCTTACTAAAATTTTAAATTCTTGTGCCAATTATTGGTACAAAATGTAGTTTATATGACAGATCTAATACTTTTTCGCCAATTCTAGTGATATGTCAGCCAATTTTGGTAGGTTATCAGCCAAATATAGTCATTTGTTAGCCAGCTTTCATCTTATCGCCAAAAAAAGCCTACCAATCCATATTAGACTGATAGGCTTATATCTACCTTCAACACTTTTTCAATTTTCCACGTTCATCCTTATTCGTAAAATATGCTTTTCTATATTTTTATAAAGGGATAAAGTCCCTTTTATAAAATATTTGCTATATTTCCACCACTAGATATATTACCTGCTTTATAACCGGTAGTTTGAGCAATTGCAATGGGAGTACCAGCAGAACCCATTCTCACGATATTACCAATGAAATTCACCATTCCGTTGTTAATAGAATATAGACCAATGTTTGATTTAGAATGTTCTAATTTAATAATATTCCCATTCACTTGTCCATCTTCAACATTTGAAACTTGAATACCACGCTGCAATGCTGTAGCACCCTTAGCATCAATAGTGTTATTAGAAATATTTAAAGAATATGATTTTTGAGAAGAAGTAGAAGAACCAACTCTAATACCGTAAAAACTTGTATCCACCGTTCTTGAATCAACACCAATAATTTGGTTTCCAGTAATCGTCAAACCATCAAATACATCTACATCAATAATAGAATCTGTTGCTCCGCAATTTTTCACTAAGTTATCAGAAATAATAGCATTCAATTGAATTTTTTCACGAGAATAACCAGGTCTATACCCGCCAGCCATTATTGCTCCTAAACCTGTTCCATTAGCACTACAGTTTGTTATCTTGTTTCCTTTAATAATAATATCTTGACTTTGTTGTAGGTCATGACCCCATTTAGCAAAAATCCCACAAGCATAAGAATTTTCAATAATATTGTCTGTAAATATCATTCCAATTCCAGTATGACTATCAATCCCTTTTCTTTTGTTATCTCTAAAGATTGAACCTTGGACAATAACATTTTTAGCCTCACTCCAATTAGTTCCTCTCAATGCAATACCATAACCCGGGTCTATAAATCTATGTGAGATTTGAGAATCAGGATGTCCAGCTCTTTCACTTATACAATTCATGATTTGAACTCCATCTACCGCTAAAGCGTGTATGTTGGCATCATAATTATCATGAACATAGCAATTTTGAATAAGAATATCTTTAGAGTCGTTATATCTTAAGTCTTTCGGAACAAAGTTGCCGTTATGACCTATACCAATACCAACATAGTTAAATCCATGAACGTCTAGATTATAAAGTTTAATGTTTTTAGAGCCATTATGAATTAAAATACCATATGAGACGTTTCCAATAAATCCACCATTTCCAAATAATCCCCATGGTCGTCCATTATTGATTGATGCGTGAGTTTTTCTTGTTGAAGTATCTAGGCTGTTATTTTTATAATACCCCCAAAAACCAGAAGTGTAGTATCCACCATTAGCAGTACCTTTTTCTCCATATCCCGTATACCCAACAGAAGTTGTGTCAATTGCTGGAAATTGTCCATAGCCTGCTATTTCCAATCCTTCAACTATTATGTTAGATGATAATTGGATTTCAAGAATACCCTGTGCATGCTGATCAACCCATAGTTTTGCTCCATAGCCAACTATTCGAACATTCTTTTTATTTCTTAACAATAAGCATGGTTGGTCATTATTAGGGTAACCTGTCAAATTCACATTTTTGCTTACTTTATAAATACCTTGATCTATTATGATTGTTCCACCATCAGTTACATGATCAAATGCTTCTTGCAGGTCAAGTGTTAAATCATTTGTTCCATTGGCTGGAAACATTGTGTTAATAACAATTGTAGAACCATTAGATGTATACCGTATCGACATCACAACCACTCCACATAATTAATATCATTATCAAAAGTGAACAAAAGAGTCCTTATAGGCTGCTAACACGCCTGACTTGCCCTCCAGGCATCACCCCTCCTCTTAATGTAAATTCGAAATAATAAAGTTCACTACAACAGTTTATTATAATTTTCTGTCAACGCTAGTGCAGGTACCCTCGTACATAAAATAATATTGTAGATTAATGAGTTGTAAGAGCCCCACTTACAGGTTTTTCTATTTTGCCGTTTCCGTTGCCTTTCATCAGAAATAGTAGTCTCATTTAATGTTAAAAAGGACTTTATCAGTCAATTTGGATGGTTTATCAGCCAATTTTGATAGTTTATCAGCCAAATTAGGCACTTTGTCAGCCAACTTACATTTTATCGTTAAAAAATACGATAAAAGCCTACCAATCTATATTAGACTGATAGGCTTATATCCAGCTTCAACACTTATTCGATTTTCCACAACTCATCCTTATTCGTAAAATAAATAACCCCGTCCAGTCCCTTTGTTAGTCTTTCTGCACCATTTTTATGAAGGATTTCCAATTTAAACGTGCCTGGGTGGACTCTAAATAGTGTATTTTCCACTGTTCCGTAAATATATTGATCATTTCCGATCACCAGCGTGCCATTTCGGAAACGGCCGCTCGTATTTTTGACGACATTAACCGTTTGCGTTTTCTTCTTATGCGGATCATAAGCAAAGAAATTGCCATCTGATAATCCATATACCCTCCCTTTGTCATCTGCTGTCAGAGCATGAATCATTCGGGGCTTCTTAATGCCTAGTGGCAGAATTTCTATTTTTCCGCCAGGAGATTTGCTCTTTAATCGGAAGAAAACCGCATTTTGCTTGCCCTCCAAATCTTTACCGCTAAAAATGGAGGTGCCCCCATATACATAGCCTTGATGGGCAGTTAGGGAAATAATACTTTGATCCTTCACTATATTTCTTCTTACTGACAGGCTATTTTTGCCCGTATCATAAATGGTTAAACTGCCTCCCGCTTCACCATTTCTAGGATGAGTACCGATGTATAAATAGGAGGTTCCCGGTGCACTTGTCATCGTAACCGGCCGGTCCTGTCCGTTGCCAATCGTCTTTAAAGGCTGTACTTTAGGAGTGCCAGACATCATCAACTCATTGATATTCCCGCCAGGATAGACACCCATATAAAATCGGCCATTCACCGCTGCGAAACCTTCCACTTGACCAACCTTTTGGATGGTTGAAAAGGAATCCGCACCCGGCTGATATACACCCATTTTCTCCGAAACATAGCTGCTAATATAAATATTGCCATCCGGACCAGCGGCTAAATTATATATCGGTACCCCAAGAGCCGGAAGAGGAAAACGATCCACCACTAGTTCCTCCTTCCCCAAGTCATAGGTGAAGAAAGTTCCGGTATTTCCTAACAATCCAGTTAAAAACATTTTCGTTCCCTGCTTCACAAAGTCAAGTGAAACCGCCTCTGTCCCCTGCAAGGCCCTTTTGGATGGTGTTATTTTTCCAGTGGATAACTCAAGCTTTTGCAGGTGAAAATCATTAGTAAAATAAACATCCTTCCCGTTCGGAGCCAGTTTCGAAACCCCTCTTGATTTCGCCTTTAGCTCACCCTTGAACTTCAGTGACTTGGCATCAAACATGAGAATCTTATCCTGCTTCTCTAGCTTGGCAAACAACACTCCCCCAGCTTGATCCAGATCATAAATAGAAGAGATGCTCTTCTTATATGAATCAGGCAAAATGGATTTCTTTGTATTTGTTTTTAAATTCCAGGCAATCAAATCGGCATTGGCCCCTACGCCAACAAACATCGTATCGGTGGAAGGATCATATGCAAGACTTCGCCCAATTGTTTTTCCTTTTGATGCTTGTCCCAGATTCTCGAACTTTCCGCCGTTGTATTTGAAAAGCCCGCCCTCATAGGAGGTGCTTCCATAGATATTCCCATTTTTATCAACTTCAATATCATGAATCGAGGTGCTGCCGCTCGTTGCCTTCCCAAGATCCGTCAGCTTTTTTTGATTGGGCTGATATTTATAAAGTTTGTTTGAAGGCGTGCCTCCAATCCAAACCTCACCCTTCCCATCCGTTTGAATGGCCCAGCCACTTGTCGAACCCGCCAAAGGCTTTTGGTCCACCATCGTTTTCGTAAAAATATCAAAAACAACTAACTGGGCTGGCTCCCCTTGTAAAACGATATACATAAGGGCATTCCCATTGGCATCATTTCCGGATGTAGCCGTTATGGCTGTGCTATTTGTAATCGGTTTGCCGATCTTGGTGATTTTTTTAGGAGAACTTGCTGAAACTTTCCCTAATTCAAAAGGGGATAAGATTAAAAATAAACATAAAACGAATAATAGCAACTGCGACTTCTTCATTTCCATTTTCCCTCTTCCATTTGTGATAGTCATATTTTACTATAAAACACGAAGGAGTTACCGACTTTTTCCAATATACTGACTTAATATAAAAAATGCCCCAAAGTTTTCCTCTGGGGCATCCTCTATTTCTATTAATTCACTACATCCACATCACTCTTCTTTACAAATCCCAAACGATGATTAAAGTAGATTTGATAATATTCATCCTGACCTTTTACGACTTGGTTTGTAGAAGGATCATTAAAGATTTTCGCATGGTAGTAATCTGATTGAATCGGTCCAGTTGCGACATAGGATTGGCCTTTTGGAATTTGATAGAGTGGATCTGCAATCCCCCTTGCCGATTCTGCTATCCCTGTCCCATCATAGGCAGATTGTTCTGGATAGGCGGCACCATAGACAGGAATGGAATCTAGCCCTTCTTTAGGAGTAATGAGAATTCCGTTGCCTGGAACGGTATATTTATTATTTGGATTATAGAACCAAGCCTTTTGTCCGCCAAAGTCGATAGCCGTCCAATCACCTTGCTGATCTACTTGATAATAGCTTTGCCCGATTGCTGCCTTGTTGCCCCAATCATTAAGATTGGTCGTTCCTTTTCCTCCGCTTTTATGAAAATGAGGGTCACTAATTAGCGGGGCCTCGAAGCTCGGTTCCGTGTATAAATGAATGAGACTGGAAGATTGAGGTTCCAGTAATTGATTCGCGTATGTGAAGGACGGTTTATTTGTGTTGTAATTTGGTTTGATTGTTACAATACCGCTATGCTTATCTCCTTTGCTCGGGTTAATCGGTTCGCCGAGGAGATTAAAGAAATGGGACCAATCCCAATAGGCGCCTGGATCCCAATGCATCAGTCCTTGTCTGGCAGGAGTCAATCCAGGAATTTCATCATGGCCGATAATATGCTGTCTGTCGATTGGAATATCAAATCTTTCCGCCAAGTATTTTACTAGTTTTGCAGAGGAGCGATACATTTGTTCGGAGTACCATTCTGTTCCCTTGGCGGCAAATCCTTCATGCTCAAAGCCGATGGAATGCATATTGAAGTACCAATTCCCCGCATGCCAAGGAACATCTTCAGGTCTAACCATCTGTGTGATTTTTCCAGTATCGGAATCTAGGATGTAGTGGGCGCTAACAAACGATCTATTTCTAAAATGGTTAATCGCAGATTGTGCGCTGCCTTCAATATCGTGAATGATAATATAGCGGATGTCGAGACCATCGTGTGGACGATTGGCAATATCGTAGTTACCGTAATTGGTAGGGCTGCTGGAGAATTGTTCGTATAAAGCCGGGATGAAGGAGCACTCTAGTCCATTCGGACAGTCCGTACCAGTGAATTTTGCATTGCGTAGAGGGATGGAGTCTGCTGTCGATTTATTAGGTGTGACTGCTTCAGCCTTCATACTAACTTTTTGACCAGTGATTGTTGTTCTTTCGGCACCTTCTTGCATGGTGGCATATACCTCGTCAGCAAATTCTTTGGCGACGGTGTCGAATTCGGATCCGCTGTATTTCACGATGGCTCCATACCAATCAGAAGAATCAGTTGGAATATCTCCTGCTGTTTCACGTGCGTATTCGGCTAGTAAGGCTGCACCGCCGCGGATATTTTGTTCTGCATCACTCTTTAATGCTTCTGGGTCAACTCCTATTAGATTTGCGGCTTCGTCTAGTGTGTTGATTACGGAATTATCCGCACTTTGAGCTCCAGCATCCTCACCCTTTCCATGAGCAAGCTCGTCTCCATCAATCTGAACAAGGTTCATCACCCCATAACCGCCAACCTCGCTATGTCCTTTGTAATGATCCCACCGAGACTGATTGTAGGCGACTGCCATTAAAACATTATGCGGGACTTTAAATTCCTCTGCCGCTTTCTCGAACGCCTGCTGCAAAGCTTCTGAATTCATGGTACTTTCAGCCGCTGCATATTCGTTGGCAGTCGACATGAACCCAGATGGAACAACCAAGCCAGCCGCTAAAGCAACTGTCAAGAGCGTTGCTGAAACTTTACGCATAGAAAACCCCATACCTCTTCCTCCTTTATTTAAAAATATAAGGAAGGAATTCCAGCTTGAGAGTCATATCCCTGCTTGAAATGGGAAAATGATCCAAAGTACATATGGGGTTATTCCTTGCCTAGGTATATGGTGGGAAAAGTTAGCGGACCTATAGTCATGTGTGAATTCTAGTGGATTTTGCAGTATGTCAGAATTTCACCTAATCCCTACTCTCACAAAATATACTATGCTGGATAGTTTTTTGGATTTGCTTTTTCCTGTAAAATAAATCACTTTGATGGACAGGTTTTACTGATTTCACAGATTCCTG
>NZ_JBALOW010000003.1:0-34299 GCF_036965085.1 Bacillus sp. JJ1532 | reverse complement strand
ATTTCATAGATTCCTGTCCAATAAAACACTTTACAAGAACCCTTCTGCCGCCCTTCTAAGTATTCAGTAAGCCATAAAAGATACTAATAACCCATCACATATTTTTAAGTTCTCTATTTACTTCCTCAATATCAAAATCCTTATAGCCCTGCATTTTCCCCCACTCGACTATATGGTTATGGTCAGGGTGCATGGGATCAGCAAGGATTTTTAAAAACTCCTCAAAACCATAGGTCCCTCCAACATCTTCTGGAGGTGTATTGCCTCCTCCTTCAAGGCAAACAGGATAGTTGGCATTATAATTGTCCATTACTTCCTCCACCTCGATATCGTGCTGCCAGTTATCACCGAAGTCGTAATTATATTTCAGCCTCTTGTATGCAGGGATATATTCTGATAACTTAATATCGGTATCAAGCTTCATCTCAACATCATTCCGGTAGGCAAAAGCTTCTTCGTGACTAACCAGATTCACCATTGGTTTAAGCCCCTCCTTATGATGAGCAGAATGATTTGTTGATAAGACATGTTCAGATGGTGCATTACCATAAACATAAAATTCATGGAGATGATAGTTCCGCCATCCGAAGGCTGCCTGAAGAATATGATGCAAATGATTAAAGGTCGTATTTATCGGAACAAGAATTCGTCGCCAAACATTCCTATTTTCCAGCCTAAGTGTGACTTTCAGTTGTACCGCCTTCGTCATAAAAATAGATTCACCAGCAAATTCTTCTAGATCCTTATACATCTCTTCGTTTGGCACAATATATTTATTTTTCCCATCACCCACAAGAAAGCGGCTGACCCGCATACTCATCCTTGTATTGAAGATAGAATCGTTTTCCAGTAGCTCCTCGAAAAAATAAACATTTTCACAAGCCTTATTCATTCTTGCTACAGAGGTACGGTCCTTTGTTTTTGTATAGCTGATTTCCTTAGATTGGGAGAGAAACTTTTCTATTACCTCATCCTTAATTCCCTCTTCCCTAAATGTCTCACGAATTCCTTGTAATATAACTTCATCGAGATTTTTAAATTCCTTCGCTTTTAGTCCGTGCAAAACAACCACATACCTATTTTGATCATTCACAAGTACAATAGTCTTCCTGCGGTTAAGGGTGATTAAATGGGCATGCCATGAAAAAAGTGGTTCTTCCTTTACCTGAATATCAGATTTGATATCAAGTTGGTCTAAAAGTTTCTTTGTACATTGAATGAGCATTTATTGGACTCTCCCTTACAGTTTTCTGCAAATATTAACTTAGATTATACAGGAAACCATTAATTAACTAAAAAAATTGATTTAGATTTAAAGCGTATTAGAATCGTAGGAAAAGGAATGAAGGTACGGACCGTGCCTATTTCAAATACGCTGCTGACCGAAATTCAAGACTGGCTAAGCTTCAGGTCAGAAATGACAAAGCAAAAGCTTATTGTAGCCGATTCCCCATATGTTTTTTACAGCCGGCGATCGCCAAAGTTCACTGTCCGTGGGTTCCAGACAAAGATTGAAGGAAATAGTCTACCGAAGAAGAGATTGCCCCCCATATGTTCCGGCATACCTTCTGTAAATGAATGTTAAAATCCACCAATAATGATATTGAAAAAGTAAGGAGACTTGCTGGCCACAGTAATATCGCGACAACAAGCAGATACTTGAAGGATTCATATAGTGATTTGGCGGATGTGGTGGATGCTTTACCTAAATTTTAGGACGAAATCAAGCACTGTTAAAGATTACTTATATAAAAGCACTTGGAATTAATGAAAACATTAAAGGAACTGAAACCAAAAAACAAGCAAAAGAGGGAATTTTAATGATTGAGATTACTGATGTATATTTTGTTAATTCGGAGGATCCAGACTTTAGTCCGGAAATAGAAAGTGGAGTAATGTTAATTGATAACAGATTTGCCCTTGATATTTACCCTAATGAGTGTATATTTCGCACCGTAACTGGTGAATTGAATGGTCTCCCTGTTGTAGACTTATCCATATGTAAACATCTTAGAATAATAGAAACTGAAATAGATAAAAATGAAGTGAATTGGTTGGAATTAATGCAAATGCCATTTGTGAATGTTATTGAAAAACTAGCAAAGTAAAAGGCAGCAATAATCTAAGCCACAAATAAGACCTCTGGTAGTTGGCTGCAATTTTTAGAAATGACCAATGCACATTGAGAAAAAGCAAGCGCCTCTTAAATATGGGGGCATGTACAATCCCTGGAAACCTGACAATGATTGAAGGAGTGTCTAAAAAGAAGAAATTAACGCAGTATATGTTCCGGCATAAGTTTTGCAAGTCCATGTTGAAGGCAAAGAATAATCATATTGAGAAGAAGCTAAGGAGATTGGCGGGGATTGACCTTTCATAAAAGCACTTGGAGAGTTATCTTCAAGTGCTTTTATGAAAATATAATATATTTTCCTATTTACCAGAATCATACGTTATCACATTAATCTTATTTTCTTGATCCTTTTTTTCGTAGTTTACAATAACAATACTAATTACAATTAAAATTAATCCAACTATCAGTGTATAAGTAATTGGCTCATTAAGGAACACTGTACCAGTTAATACCGCAATAAGTGGTACGAGAAATGTAAAGGATGCCACTTTGCTGGCGTCTCCATTATTAATAAGTCCATAATAGATACTAAATGATATAGGAATTCCAAATGTCGCACCGAATACTACCCCTAAAAGATATTCCTGATTCCAAACAATACTTGACCAGTCTTCAACTATTGTACCGATGCCTATTAAAACAGCTCCTCCAATTGTACATTGTAAAGCTACCATCCATAAAGAATCTACCTTATTACTCTCCTTTTTTATATAGATTACACCTAGTGCCCAACATATAGCAGCCAGTATAGCTAAAACTACTCCTATCATAGATATTTGTCCAGTTATCCCATCCGCACTTACTGCTAAAATACCGAGAAAGCCTGTGATTAATCCAATAATTTTTTTTAATGACAATATTTCTCCTAGCCAGATCCAAGCAAATAAACCAATTAGAACAGGTTGGAAATAAACGAGAACTGAAAACAACCCTCCAGGCAAATATATAAGTCCCACTGTTTGAATACCAAAAAATAAAATTGTATTAAATAAAGCGGATATACAGTATCTGAACCAGTTTTCGCGCCAATTTACTCTTTTCCTTGTCCGTAATATAAATAATGATAATAATAAGCCTCCAAGTAGTGCACGCATTCCTGCAAATAGAATCGGCGGAGAGTAAAGTAATGAAACTTTATATATGGACCAGGAAATGCCCCAAACAAAAACTAAGAATGTTATAGCTATGCTGGGTATAGCGGAAATTTTTTTCACTCGGGAACCTCCTTTAAATAGATATCCTCTCATGGTTGATAATCCGGACTTTTCGTTCTACTAAAAATTTCACTATTACAAAAGTAATTTTATTCAAAAAAAACCATTGGGATACCTATCATTTTTAAAACAAAAAATGTTCTTTAGAAATTAGCATCTTAAATAAACAAAAAAATGGATAACTTCACATTAAATATTGCAAAGTATCCATTTTAGCTGGTTATGATAACCAGGACTTGTTAAATAAAGCCTTAATATCAAATTAATTATTATTAAAGATTACCAGTTTTAACTCGGTCATTTCTTTTATTGCATACTTTATCCCTTCTCTCCCAACTCCGCTTTCTTTTACACCACCATATGGCATATGATCAACACGGAATGTAGGGATATCATTAATTAATACGCCTCCTACATGAAGCTTCTTTGAAGCATGCATAGCTGTATGGATATTTTCCGTATAGATACCCGCCTGAAGCCCATATCTAGAGTCATTTACCAAATCTATGGCTTCCTCTACAGAATCAACTTTGTTAATTAAAACAATTGGGGCAAAAACTTCCTGACAAGAAACCTTTGAAGTAGCGTCTACTCCTAGTAGTACTGTTGGAATTAAAATATTTCCTTCATAAGTTCCACCTGTTGCTACTATCGCTCCATGTTGTTTGGCGTCTTCGATCCAATTAAGTGAACGTTCTACATCCTTAGGAGATATTAATGCCGATACATCTGTTTGTGAATCTAAAGGATCTCCAACTATAAGATTTTCAGTCGCTTTTACAAAGCTCTCTACGAAGCTATCGTAATTATCTTTATGGACATAAATCCTTTGAAGTGAAATGCAAACTTGTCCCTGATAACCAAAAGCACCTGTGACACAGCGTGGGACAATTTTTTCAACATCAACGTTTCTATCTACGATAAGAGCTGCGTTTGACCCTAGCTCAAGCGTAACATGCTTTAACCCTGCTTTATTACGAATTCCAATCCCTACTTCAGGACTTCCCGTAAAAGTAATTTTTTTCACCCTATCATCTGCGATTAACTTCTCACCAACAACAGCGCCACTTCCCGTCACTACATTAAAAGCACCTGATGGTAAACCTGCTTCTTGTAAGAGTTCAGCGAGAAAATAGGAAGATAGCGGTGTTTGGCTGGCTGGTTTTAATACGATTGTATTTCCAGCAGCTATAGCTGGTCCAACCTTATGAGCAACGAGATTCATAGGGAAATTAAATGGAGTAATAGCTCCAATTACCCCAAGCGGTTCTCTTACTGTATAGGCTAGTCTCCCTTCTCCACCTGGTGCTGCGTCCATTGGTATTGTTTCTCCACTTAACCTTTTTGCTTCCTCAGCAGCGAACTTATACGTTTGGATCGTTCTCGCTACCTCAACTTTTGCCGTATTTATCGGCTTGGCTGCCTCTTCAGCAATAATTTTAGCTGCCTCATCTGAACGTTTTTCAATTAAATTTGCAAGGTTTTCTAGAATCTTTGCACGTTGATGGCTGGGCATTTCCGACATTGTATTTCTTGTTTGATAAGCAGCCTCAATAGCCAAATCAACCTCCTCTACCGTCGCGGCGGGAACCTCAGCAATTAATTCTCTACTATACGGAGAGAAAAGTGGAGCATATTCCTTTGAATCTAGCCATTCTCCATTGATAAATAACTGCTTTTTTATTGTCTTATTTGTTACCGACATATTTTTTTACCTCCTGAGTATCCAAACTGACTGCATCCCTTAGACTCCTGGCATAATCTGACCATCAGGGTGGTTTCCGATTTACTAAATAAAGAAGCTACACATTCTCTTATAATTTTTGTTCAATTGTATTGATAGAATCATTAAGAATTTCAATCATACTATCAATCTCTTGTTTGTTAATGATTAATGGCGGTGCGAATACCAGAGTATCCATGCCATCAAATACAACAGATCTGCATATGAGGCCCCGTCTGGCAGCTTCATTTACGATTAAGGGGGCTAATGGACCTTGTGAAAATTGATTACTTTCAATTTCTACTGCTCCCATTAAACCTAATCCTCTCACCTCACCAACAAGGTTCCTTTCTGTTTGTACCCATTTAAAGCCATTGAGCATTTCCTCACCCATTTTTTGAGCGTTATCAATTAAATTTTCATTCTCAATTATTTCAATATTTTTTAAAGCTACAGCACAAGCCATTGGATGGCCACTATAGGTATAACCATGCAGAAGTGTCCCAACTGAAAGTTCTTTAAAACCTTCATAAATTGGTTCAGAGAAAACAACCCCACCAAGTTGAGCATATCCACTTGTTACTCCTTTTGCAAAACACATCATATCTGGGGTTACACCATAATGCTCTATTCCGAATGCTCTTCCTGTTCGGCCAAAACCAGTAATCACTTCATCAGTAATAAGCAAAATATTATAATGATTACAGATTTCCCGTACTTCCTTAAAGTAATCTTTAGAGCCTATATGGACACCCCCAGCTCCCTGCACTGGCTCCGCAACAAAGGCAGCAATTGTTTCCGGACCCTCAGCCTCAATTACTTCACGTAAAGCTTGCGCTGATAAATTATCAACATGGTAAAAATCAGGGGCTAATGAATTGGTGAAATCTCTAAAAGGCTTTAAACCTGTTGCACTAGTCGCTCCCATCGCTACCCCATGATAGGATCTACTTCTTGAGATGATTTTCTTTTTCTTCGGCTGGCCTTTTAAAATCCAATAATGCCTGGCAAGTTTATAAGCTGTATCATTTGCTTCCGATCCCCCAGACGTAAAAAAGGTTGCACTTAAATTACCTGGAGTAATCTCAGCTATTTTCGCCGCTAAACGTATAACTGGTTCATTGCTGAATGTGGCGAAACAAGAACTAAAAGCTAATTTATTCATTTGTTCCATTGCTGCTTGCCCTAACTCTTTTCTTCCATGCCCGATGTTTACATTCCAAAGGGAGGACATTCCATCGATTACCCTGTTCCCATTCACATCCTCAAGGTATACACCTTCCCCTTTGGTAAAAATAAATGCTGGACCCTGTGTCTGTTGTTGTTGGATCGCAGAAGTGGGGTGTAAAAAATGTTTTTTGTCTAATTCTATTAATTCCTGGTTTAAAATCGCAATTTTGCTCATTATAATTCTCCCCTTACATGATTAGAAATTTAAAGAAAAGAAATCAACTGTTGCTACGATTTCTAAAAAACCTTTGTTAGGTCTATAGAAGTTATATATGCAACTTTCATGCCAATCTATAAGTTAAACAAAAAATGCAATTTTATTTTAGACTTTAATTCAATAGTGAATTATTTTCCTTTACTTTTAATTTATTTTTTGATTATTTTATACATTTTGATTTATATTTGAATTAAATACAATTTAAGTGAGAGGAAGAGACAGATAGTGACTAATACGGCCTTAGAATTACTATTAGCTAAACTTGTTGAAACATCTAATAACAATATAACTATTACTGATAGTGATGGAATTATTTTAGACTCCAATCCAAATCACTGGTCAATATATGGATTAAAGCCTGATCGGAATGTAGGGGTATCCGTTTTTGATTTAGAGAACAAGGGCATTTTGTCCCCTTCTATTACTGCCAATGTTTTAATTAAAAAAAGACCGGTTCAAATTTTACAACATACAAAGACAGGGCGAATCGTTATGTCAACGGCATTCCCTATTTTTAATGAAGATGGTCAGTTGATACGGGTAATAAGCTATGCGCAAGATCAGACGGAGATAAGGAATTTACAAATTCAATATGAGCAATTACAACGAAAAATCAAAGGCTATCAAACGGAGGTAGAAGAATTAAGGGAAAAAGGGCATCAAAAAATTATCTTTAGAAGCAAAGAGATGCAGCAAATATCTAAAACTATTTCCCGTGTAGCAAAAACGGATGCCACCGTTCTATTTTTAGGTGAGTCTGGTGTAGGTAAAAGTGTACTTGCTCGCTCTCTGCACTCTCAAAGTAACCGGGACAAAGAGCCATTTATAGAGGTAAACTGCAGTACTATCCCTGAGAGCTTATTTGAATCAGAAATGTTCGGTTACGAATCTGGGGCATTTACTGGGGCAAATAAACAGGGAAAACAGGGGCTGATTGAACAAGCAGATGGTGGCACTTTGTTTTTAGATGAAATTGGAGAGCTTCCTTATCCAATGCAGGTTAAGTTACTTAAAATATTGCAAGAAAAAAGAATTATGCGTGTAGGCGGGAAAAAAGAACGACAAATTGATTTCCGTTTAATCACTGCGACAAACCAAGATTTAGAGGATATGGTTGATAAAGGCAAGTTCCGCTTGGATTTATACTATCGACTAAATGTAATTCCTCTTCATATTCCATCCTTAAATGAAAGGAAGGATGACATTCCCATATTAATTCAACATTATGTTCATCACACTAACAAAAAATATAATACAAATATGTATTTACATCCATCTGTTTATGAAGTCTTTATTCAGTACTCATGGCCCGGAAATGTGAGAGAGCTAGAAAATATGATCGAGCGAATCATCTTAATATCAGAGGGAACAACCATTTATCCTGAAGATTTACCTAAATCTATCCGAAGAATTAATGAAAAGAAGCAGAGCCTTGAGTTAAATTCAATTGAACAAGTATTTACACATGAAAAAAGTCTTAAAAAAAACATGGAACATTTAGAAAAGCATCTATTATTAAAAGCCTATGAACGTTGTAAAACCACTTATGAAATGGCAAATTATTTAGGAATAAGTCAGCCATCTGTAATTCGCAAGTTAAAAAAGTATAAAATAAAATAACCATATTGTACATAATTTGAGAACGACAAAATAAACATTATGCTCACTAAAATGAAGTGATTACTAAAATAATAATATTAAAAGATTAGGATATGCCTGTGTTATAATAACAGAAAATAAAAAAAATTCAGCACCCAAGGAGGGCAGTATTTATGACAACGGTAAAAGTAGCTGCAGTTCAAATGGATAGTCAAAATGAAAAAAATATTAACCTTGAAAAAGCAGAGATATTTATTCGTGAGGCAGTACAGAAGGGAGCAGAATTTGTAGCACTTCCTGAATACTTTAACTTTATAGGAACTGAAGAAGAAGAAGGGGAAAACGCTGAGTATTTAGACTCGGGGAGAACGGTACAATTTCTAAAGGATGTTGCAAAGGAATTTAATATCTGGCTTCATGGAGGAAGTATTCTTGAAAAAGTAAAAGGAAATGAAAAGTATTATAATACTTCGATATTAATTAATCCCAATGGTGAGATTGTTTCTGAATATAGAAAAGTTCATTTATATGATGTAGATATAAATAATGGCCCAGAGTTTCAGGAATCTAAAACAAAAGATTTCGGAAAGAAAATAGTCGTGGCAAATACGGAGTTTGCTAAAGTTGGATTATCAATTTGCTATGATGTTAGATTTCCGGAGTTATATCGTTTATTAGCATTACAAGGTGCAGAAATGATTGTAGCACCAGCAGAGTTCCCTACCTTTACCGGCAAGGATCATTGGGAAGTTTTATTAAGAGCTAGGGCTATAGAGAATCAAGTATTCGTTGTCGCACCAGCTCAGATTGGGAACAAGCCTGCATTTCATAGCTTCGGGCGCTCAAAAATAGTTAATCCATGGGGAACTGTAATCGCAACTGCCGCAGATAAAGAAATGGTACTAATGGCGGAATTAGATTTTAGCTATTTACGAGATTTGCGAAAACAATTACCATCATTAAGTAATAGAAGACCAGAGGTTTATTCACTTGAGCCAGTTGTATTAGAAGTATCAAAATGATTAAATATTAATTTAAGCCGTCTCCTATTTCTAGGCATGTTAGTCCTCAAGAGTGCAACGTTTATTCATTTGTTTAACTATGCGTTGTTGAACTTTCTTAAGGTACTTCATAGGGGATCTAAGAATTTTAGTTTATAAAAGCCTAAATTAGCTCTTGTATTTCAAGAGTAAATTAGGCTTTTTTAACTAGTTCTATATCTTTTATTACCTTATTTTACACCACTGCAAAATAAACGCTGCATAGGCTTTTGTCACTTGTTTTACACTCTCTAAATCTACCCATTCGTCTGCTCCATGCATGTTTCCACCGACCGGACCATAACAGGTAGCAGGGATTCCATAGTATAAATTAAAGAAGCGAATATCTGTTGTTGCTGTAACTGATATGTATTCAAGTTCTTTTCCAGTTGTTAACAAATGAGCGTCTTTTAAAAAATGGAAAATTTCTTCCTGTCTATCAACTTCGGCACCTTCTGCATGAAATCCATAGAAACTAATTTCGGGTTTTGTTTGTCGTAACCATTCATCCTGCTCTGATGCCCGTAGAAGATATTCTTTAACTTCTTGTTTTATATCTTCAGGATCTTGACCAGGATATAACCCAACTCTTGCTTCAATAATACATTCGGATGGAACACTGGATGGCCAATCGCCCGCATGGATTTTCCCAATATTAACATTTAAAGGATGGTTATGGTTGGCGAATTCAGGATGTTTTTGACGGCTATTTATCACTCTTTGATAGTCCAACAGTGCCTGAACCATTACATATGCTTTCTCGATTGCATTTACTGCTTTGTCTGCGCGCTCAGTATGGGCCCCTAACCCACGCACTTTAATACGTAGCCAAATTACGCCTACTTGAGCGACAACACCATTTGGTCCAAAGGGTTCAGGAATCAAGGCGCCATCGGCATGGTAGCCGGCATCAAGTAACGCTAATGCCCCATTACCTGTACACTCCTCTTCAATGACTGTCTGGACTTGTACGTCGGCTCCAAGTTCAATTCCCGACTGTTGGATAGCTTTCAATGCGAAGATCATCGCAGCAACTCCAGATTTCATATCCTGAATGCCACGACCATACATTTTGTCTCCAACAATCGTTGAACCCCAAGGGTCATAATTCCAGTACACTACTGGTTCTGGGCTTACAACATCAATATGCCCTTGTAAAATCAAACTTTTTCCAATTTTTTCTCCGTGAGTCTTCAGTGTGCCTGCAACAACGGGTCGCCCTTCATAACTCCATTCCACAGGAGAATACCCTGGAAGTCTAGAGATAGTTTTTATATCAGGTACAAATGAATCAACCTCTAACCCCATGTCTTTCAAATATTGTTCAATATACCGTTGAATTGGCGCTTCGTTCCCAAGGGTACTAGGGTACCTGCCAAGCTGTTGAAGAAAGGCAAGTTCTTCTCCCCATAGCGCCTCTACCTTTTCCATTACAGAAGTTAACACGCTACTTTGAACTGAATGCATTTAGTTCCCTCCGTCAATTAATTTCTGATTGGCTAGATTTAGCGTAACGTATAAAAGAATGTTTACTCCTTTTTCGATATCTTCCTGACTTGTAAATTCGTCTTGGCAATGGCTTCGTCCACCTGCACTTGGAACAAAGATCATACCGGATGGGAAGCTATCGTTAATGTACTTTGCATCATGGCCTGCACCACTTACAATTCTTCGATAGGGATATCCGTACTTCTGTGATGCTTGTTCAATCATCTCTATAACATCTGGGGAAAATCGTGTTGCATCTATATCCCATAAGTTATAAATCTTAACTTGGATATTGTCGCAAGTAGCAAGCATAGTAATTTTACCTTGTATGAACTCAACTGCCTGTCTGCGTATCGTATCGTCAAAGTGGCGAATATCAACAGAGAAGACAACCTTCCCCGGTACAGAATTAACAGAATGAGGGGAAATTTGCATTCGTCCTACCGTAACTAACGTTTCAGAATCCACTTCATGGGCGAAGATAGGTAATGAATGGATAATTTTACAAGCTGTCTGAAGGGCATCTTTTCTTAACTCCATCGGTGTCGTTCCCGCATGAGATGAACTTCCTTCTAAGGTCACTTCTAGCCATGTCATTCCTTGTACACCTTCTACTGCTCCAATAGAAATTCCCTGATTTTCAAGAAGGGGTCCTTGTTCAATATGCAATTCCACGTATCGGTGCGCCTTTTCTATACGATTTTTCTTTTCTCCAACATAACCAATACGTTGCAATTCATCACCAAAGTACTTACCATCTTTGTCTTTTAATCCGTAAATATATTCTTTTCTAAATAGAGAAGCTATACCGCCGGATCCTAGCATTGGTGGTTCAAATCGGGCTCCTTCTTCATTTGTGAAATTAACAACTTCAATAGGCCTTTCCGTTTCTATTCCTCGCTCGTTTAAAGTTCGAATCACTTCAAGGGCAGCAAGAACGCCCAATATCCCATCATATCGACCACCCTCTGGCTGAGTATCAAGATGAGAACCGATCAATACGGGTGCAGCGTCGGGAATTCGCCCTTCCCTACGCCCATATATATTTCCAAAATCATCAAATCGAACGTCTAATCCTTCCTTTGTCATCCACTCGCATAGATGATCTCTCATTACTTTATCTTCATCACTTAACGCAAGCCGGCAAAGCCCGCCTTCGGGAAGGGAGCCAACTTGGTTACTGATTTCTAGCGTTTCCATTAAACGTCGCATATTAATACGAAGCAACACTTCTTTTTCTTGGTCACTATTCATTTGAACAGCTGCTACTTTCCCGGTATTAATCGATTTCATCTATATGTCTCCTATCCAAGATATGCTTCTACAATTCTCTCATCCTCCAAAATCTCATTTGAAGGTCCCGATGTCGTCACGTTTCCTGTCTCTAATACATAAGCTCGCTCCGAAGCTTCAAGAGCTAAGGTGGCATTTTGCTCCACAAGTAGTATGGTAATCCCTGTACGACTGATTGTTTCAATAACCTCAAAGACACGTTCAACAATAACTGGGGCTAAGCCAAGGGATGGCTCATCTAGAATAATAAACTTCGGATTAGAGACCAGTGCTCGACTCAGTGCAAGCATTTGCTGCTCACCGCCTGATAGCGTACCAGCATTTTGTTCTTGTCTTTCTTTTAATATTGGAAATAAAGAAAATACTTTCTCCATTTCTTGTTTCACTTTTGCTTTATCTTTCTGTCGATAAGCGCCAATTTTTAAATTCTCCATTACCGTCATATCTGTAAAAATTCTTCTGCCTTCAGGAACATGCGCAATACCCAGTTCAACAATTTTGTCGGGAGATAAATTAGTAATCTCTTTTCCTTCAAAATATATCTTTCCCTGATTAGGACGGATGAGGCCTGAAATTGCTTTTAACAACGTTGATTTTCCTGCACCATTCGATCCAATTAAAGTCACTACTTCCCCTTGGTTTACTTCGAGTGATACTCCTTTTAAGGCTGCTACCCCACCATAATTTACATGTAAATCCTCTACTCTAAGCATGTTGCTTCCTCCTACCTAAATACGCCTGTACAACATCTGGATTCGCAATCACCCTATCGTAAGATCCTTGGTCGATAAGCTCGCCAAAGTTTAATACTGCAATTTCGTCACATATGCCTTTCACTAGTTTCATATCATGCTCAATTAAAAAGATCGTTTTCTTTTCACTACGTAACTGTCTTACCATATCCATCAACTCGATTGTTTCCGTTGGATTTAACCCAGCTGCAGGTTCATCTAAAAATATGAGTTCTGCCCCTGTAGCAATCGCACGAATGATCTCGATTTTCCGTTGAATTCCCTGTGGTAAGTCATCTGCCAAATCATCACGCAGATGGAAAAGATCATAACGTTCTAACAATTCATCAATATACTTGTAACTCTCTTTCTCTTGCTCCCGGTATTTTCTTGTTTGAAAAAAACTATCAATAAAACGATAAGAAAGCTTCGTATGATTCGAAAGTAAAATATTCTCGAATACACTATGATCTTTCAGCAATCGAATATTTTGAAACGTTCTTGAAATACCAAGAGGAGGAATTTGATGAGGTTTTAGATTTGTAATATTCTTACCTTTAAAAAATACTTCCCCGCTTGTTGGCTTGTAAATGCCTGTTAGCAAGTTAAACATCGTCGTCTTTCCTGCCCCGTTAGGACCAATCAAACCAAATATGCTATTTTCCTTGATAGTAAGATTAACATTATTAACTGCTACGACTCCCCCGAAACGTATAGTTAATCCTTTTGTTTCAAGAATAGATGTTTTCAATGACTTCCTCCTCCTTCCCTATCTGTTTCTTACTTTTCTTTTTCTTCACTTTCTTAGTAAATATTCCACTCAGTCCCTTTGGAGCAAAAATAACAATAAGAACGATCAGAAAACCATAAATTAACATTTGGTATTCAGCAAAAGAGCGTAAATATTCAGATAAGAATGTAATGAATAAGCCACTTGCCACTGAACCAGCTATACTTCCAATTCCCCCAATGAGCAGCATTAGTAAAATGTTAATAGAGGTGGCTAACTGAAAGGTTTCCGGACTTAAAAATAAGACATAATGTGCGTATAGTGAACCGGCCATCCCGGCAATTCCTGCACTCCAGACAAAAGCTAGCGTCTTATGGTAAGCTACATTAATTCCCATTGAACTTGCCGTAATCTCATCGGTTCGAATAGCATAGAGAGCTCTTCCCATCTTCGATTTTTTAATCCGTAAAGATAAGTAAATAACGAGAC
Organism: Bacillus sp. JJ1532; assembly: GCF_036965085.1. NCBI lineage: Bacteria > Bacillati > Bacillota > Bacilli > Caryophanales > Bacillaceae > Bacillus > Bacillus sp. JJ1532. Next base: position 20,411 of record NZ_JBALOW010000003.1, on the reverse strand, counting down.
CGACCATAATCAGAATTAGATAGTAATAATCAATCTTTAAACTAAAATCCACAAACCCAATTGCATTTGGCTTTGGAATACCACTCAGCCCCATCGGTCCTTTGGTCACTTCCATCCAGTTATTTAAAATTAAATGTACAATCTGGCCAAACCCAAGGGTAGCAATAGCAAAATAATGGCCCCGAAGTCGAAGAACCGGGTACCCAATCAAAAGTCCGCCTATAGCAGTAATAACAGAAGCAATAATAAGTGATACAAAAAACGGTAATCCATTCATAGCCAATAAAGCAGAGGTATAAGCACCTATTCCAAAAAACGCTGCATGTCCTAGAGAAATCTGTCCAGCAAAACCAGCAATCACATTTAAACTTAGGACAAGGATAATGTTAATCCCACTAATAACTAAGATGTGCAAAAGGTAATCGTCTACGAATACAAAAGGAAAAGCCAGGACAAGGGACGATAAGAGACCTATGAAAATTATTTTTTTATTTTTCATTTACACTTTCTCCTGAACATGTTTTCCAAATAGGCCTGCAGGTTTAAATAAGAGAACAAGAATCATGATGATAAAAGCAAATACATCCTTATATTCTGAAGATATATATCCTGCGGCATATGTTTCGATTAATCCTATTAATAAGCCACCAGCAATTGCTCCACTAATATTTCCGACTCCTCCAAGGATAATCACCACAAACGCTTTCATTGTTGCGGAGACCCCCATCGTTGGGTAAACACTAAATATTGGTGCAAGCAACATACCGGCCGCAGCTGCTAGTCCGGCCCCCATAAAGAACGTTAAAAAGATAATTGTATTCGCTTTCACTCCCATGAGTCGTGCGATATCCATATCGAACGCACACGCTCTCATGGCAATCCCAATATTCGTTCGTTGAATAACGTAGTAAAGAATTGCAATCAGCACTAATGCTGTTACAAAAATGAAGATACGATGTCCATTCAGAATGATATCCCCAATAACAATTTGGCTGTTACTGAAAGGAGAGGTCAATCCACGCGGATCTGGTCCCCAAATAAGTTGTACTCCATTTTGTAAGATGATCGAAACCCCTAATGAACTTACCAGTAGATTGACTCGATCCGATTTCCGAAGTGGCTTAAATGCAAGCTTCTCCATAATAATTCCTAAAAAAGCAACTACAACTATCACTATAGGAAACGCAAGAAGATAGGGTACATTTAATACTGAAATTAAGCCTACAGCTGTAAATGCTCCGACCATTAACAATTCCCCATGGGCGAAATTCATCATATTCAACATTCCAAAAATTAACGTTAACCCTAGAGCAATAAGTACATAACTACTCCCCATTACTAGACCATTCATTGTTTGCTGGATAAACTCAATCATCAAATTCTCCCTCCTTAATTGATGCAAAGAATAGGGCAATTACGCCCTTATTCTCAATCTGCTGCACCAATAGGCACTCTTTTTCCGTCTTCAATTTTTACAAACAGCATCTGTTTATTGACTTGTCCATTTTCATCAAAAGTAGTTGGTCCACAAACTCCAGGTAGGTCTTTAATTTGTGCCATCGCCTCACGAATTTTTTCGCGATCCCCACCGCCAGCCTTTTCTATTGCTTCTGCTAATATGTACATAGCTTCATAACCGTTCGCCGCATACATATCTGGATTCACGCCATATTTTTTATTATAGTTTTCTACAAAATCCTTTGAATCTGGAAAATAATCATAAGCGCCCGGCTCGAAATAACTAACATGAATCATACCTTCAGCAGCACCTTCTGCTAATGTTGGGAAGTTGTCATTTGTAAATCCACCTAATCCTAGCCATTGCGTATCAATACCAAGATCTCGTGCTTGTTTTAAAATTTGCGCCCCTTCAGTAAGTAATCCACTAATGTAAATTCCATCCGGATTCGCATTTTTTATTTTAGTTAGCTGAGCATAGAAATCCTTATCCCCCTGATTGTAAAACTCAACACTAGAAATTTTATCGCCCTTTCCTTCTATCGTTTCTTTAAACGCGTCTGCCCCAGAACGTCCATAGTCAGTATTTTCAGCAAGGATAGCTATATTTTTTAAATTCAATTCACTCGCTGCATATTTAGCCATAGCTGGACCTTGCGCACTGTTTGGATTTAGATTTCGGAACATATACTCATGATTAGGTTCGGTAATTTCATCTGCCGTAGATCCCGGAGTCAATTGAACTACCTTTTCTCTTTCTGTCACAGAACGAACTGCCATCGTAACAGAAGAGTTAAAGTTACCTAGAATTGCAGAGACTTTGTCCTGAGTAATTAATTTTTGGGCTGCGTTAACCCCTTCTGTAGGAATCCCCTTATCGTCTTCAAACATAATATTTACTTTCTTCCCTGCTACTCCGCCTTTTTCATTGATTTCCTCTACCGCTAAATCGATTGCTTGTCTAAAGCTTTTTCCTTGATAAGCTGAGTGACCAGTTAACGGGAAAATAGCACCGATATTTACTTCGGTTGTTGTGTCCCCTTCACCTACACCTGAGGTTTTTTCTCCACCTCTTTCTCCCCTCTCCCCACAAGCAGTAGTGAAGAGCATGACAGAGCCTATACATGATGCCAATAACAATTTCATCCATCGTTTATTTTTCTTCATAATGAAACCCTCCTTTTGCAATTACTCCTTGCAAGTTATATGCCAAATTAGCGTCACCATTTTGTCGAAAATTTAGAATTTTTATATTAAAAACAATTATTTAAATAGTTATAAAATTATGCTATTCTTTATATTGAGTCGCAATTGCATCAATCGACTTATTTTTGGTTCAAAAAAACACCCTACACTTTACATAATTTTAAAGTCGATTCAATAATGGTTCGAATTATTTCTTCACAAGCAATTAAAAAGGAGATTGAGAATGAAAAAGGAAGACGTTCCATTAGAAAAAGATCATTTATTTCAGTTACTTCATACTTTAACAGACCCTATTTTCATCTCAGATAGTAGCGGCACTTGTCTGTGGTTAAATCATGCCAGTGCAGCAGTTTGTCATCGTGATCGCTCTGAACTTGTTGGAAAATCTGTAAGAGATTTAGAAGCTGAAGGAGTGTTTTTTCCTTCAGTAACTAAATTAGCACTTGAGTCTGGCCAAACTGTTACAACAGTACAGGAAATGTCAAACGGGAGGAAATATGTTGTTACGGGGTCTCTACTTAAAGATCAAAAAGGTCAAATTGAATATGTAATAGCTCATTCAAGAGATATTACAGAAGCTATAAAAACATCTATACAGTTAGAAGAAACAGAGGCCTTACTTCGAAGATATAGTGATCAGATTCGCAAGATGAGTGTCGTGCATTCGGATCAGTTTGAGGAACAGCCCTTAATTGGGGATAGCATTCATCATAAAAATCTTACCAATAAAATTAATAAAGTTTCATCCGTTGATACTACAGCACTTATTATAGGGGAAACCGGAGTTGGTAAAAATGTCGTTGTTCAACAAATCCATGCACAGAGCAACCGACATAATAAACCGTTAATTCATATTAATTGTGCTGCAATGCCTGAATCATTAATAGAATCCGAACTATTCGGTTATGTAAAAGGCGCATTTACTGGAGCAAATTCAAGTGGAAAGCCTGGATTAGTCAAACTTGCTGATCAAGGAACCCTATTTTTGGATGAAATTGGCGAGCTCCCTCTTCATTTACAAGCTAAGTTATTACAGTTATTGCAGGATAAAACCTATTTACCAGTGGGTTCTTCCCAGGTTGTAAACGCAAATATACGAATTATTGCTGCGACAAATTGTAACTTAGAAGAAATGATAAAAGCAGGGAAGTTTCGGTCCGATCTATATTACCGTTTAAATATTTTATCGATTTTTATCCCTCCATTACGCGAACGTAGGGAGGATTTTATTCCACTCTTATCGTATTACTTAAAGAAGTTTAACAATAAATATCAAAAACAAAAAAAATTAAAACAAGAAGTAATAAAAGCTATGTTGCAATATGATTGGCCTGGAAACATTCGTGAACTCGAAAATATTGTAGAACGATTAGTCGTTATGTCTAATGAAGATCTAATATCTCTTTCTGATCTCACTTTACACCTTAAACAAGCAGACGGGCACTATTTCTTTCCTTTTTCAAAAGTTGACTCTTTACCTCAAACACTGGAAAAAGTAGAAAAAGAAATCATTCTAGAAAGCTTACAGAAACATAAAACAACCCGTAAAACCGCCAAAGCGTTAGGATTGACCCAATCTTCACTTGTTCGACGAATTCAAAAATTTAATCTCTACTCCCATATCGAGTAGAATTTTATTTATTTTTATCAGATGAACTAAAATTATGAAATATTAGGAGTGGGGATATTGGCAATTTTTAAAGTAGATGAATACACAGATATTATCGGTCCTAGTATAAGGATGCTTGGTCCGATTAAAAGCGGAGACTCAATTTCCACATTGGTACCTCCAGGATGTTGGGGACCTATGATAACGCCAAATATTAAAAGTGGACATGAGGTTTCTCTTCCCGTCGCGATAGAAGATGCTCATCCTGGGGATGCGGTAGCTATTATCGTTAAGGAAATCAAAATGGAATCTCGATACACATCTTCGGGAAATAGTATCCCAATCAATCAGAGATTTGGGCACGATCCAACAGTTGATGCGATTTGTCCAAATTGCAAAACAAAAAACCCAAACACGTATGTTTCTGGAATAGGAGAAGAATCTATCAGATGCTCAGTATGTGATGAAACTGTACTTCCACAAAAAATCGGCAATGGATATACTCTAATATTTAATGACGAAAAAACTATCGGTATTAGTGTGCCTAAACAAACAGCGGAAAACATAGCAAATAATATAAGTGATGACCAACCACTTCCTAAGAATTCTAAACAGCACCATGTCAATATTTTAGCAAAATCAGATATCCAAAATCTGATTACAAGAGTACATCTCATGATCGGTAATATTGGTCTCATTCCTAATAAAAATATCCCATCTTCTCGTAATGCCGGTGACACATTAGCCAGCTTAACTAGATTACCAGAATTCTATGATGTTGATAAAACAGACTTAACGGATGCCCACATGGATATTAATACAGTAACGGAGAAATCAATTATTATCGCGCCTGTAAAGGTAAAAGGCGGAGGACTATACATAGGAGATGTTCACTCGGTACAAGGAAATGGGGAGCTCGCAGGACATACTGCCGATGTAACTGCTTGTGTAACAGTTGAAATTCATTTGATTAAAAATTTACCACTGGATGGTCCGATTATCATTCCAACAGCACAAAATTTAAATCCTATCTTTCAACCAATCAGTGTAGATGAATATAAAAAGTCAGAAGAATTAGCAAAGGAGTACGGTTTCGCTTTATCTGAAAAATCATACCCTGTCCAGTTTGTTGGTTCAGGTAATACATTAAACGAAGCAATAGACAATGCAATCGAAAGGGCTGAACAAGCCACTAACCTGACTGCTTCTGAATTGCGAAACCGCGCTACCGTAACAGGTAGTGTTGACATCGGAAGAACTAGTGGCGTTGTTTACATTTCCATGATGCTTCCAGAATCCATATTAAGAAAGATGAAAATAGAACAATACGTCTTGAATCAGTATAAAACAAACAATACCTAACTAAAAAAATTCAGTACCCCTTTTGCTGTTATTAATAGGGGTACTGATTTATTTAGTCCTGTAAAGCCCTTCGAAATGAAAAACACCATTTATCATAATCTAACTTTTCTTCATAAAATCGGTGAGCTGCTATTCTCTGAATCCCTGACTCCAAAGCTACATACTCAGCACCCTTTTCCCTCGCCCAACTATGAACATAATTTAAAAGCTTTTCACCATATCCATTGGAACGATGTGAAACGTCAGTTACTAAATCGTAAACATAGACATGACGCTTATTGTAAAAATTAGTTCTCAAGCTTATTCCAGCTACAGCAACTTTCTCATCCCCTACATTTAATGCAAAAAGACGATATCCTTCCTTTTCCATTTCTTGAAGTAACTTAATATAAGTCTGTTCCGTTAAATCAGTGCGAAGCTGATTCATAATCGGAAAAGCTTCTTTCCATTGCTCGACTGTTGTTAATTCAACAATACATTCTGATAATTTATTCATCTTACTCCTCCTTTTAATTAAAAACCTCAACATACACTCAAAATAATTCACTTTTAACCTAATCTTTGCTATAAATAATTTACAATATATTTTAGAAAAATCAACAAATTCCGAAAAAATAAAATTTATCTCCTCTAGTAAAAAAGGATAGATTAGAATGAACTTAGCTTCGGAAAGAATTCAAATGTGCAAAAGGTTTTGTTTTTCCACCGATTGATCTGAACAGTTTTATAGTGCATAGTGTGGAACCAAGAATTCCGTTAGAGATGTAGATTAATGCCGTGGGGTGCTGCCGTATATTGCAATCGAAATTGTAAAAGTAATTACTCCTTTTCTATTACCAGAACTTGTGAATATTGTTACAGATATGGTAAGTCAAGGATAAAGTATACGTTAATTTTACTGATGATTCATAATGTATAAACAAAGAACGAAGATTCAACGTAGCTCCAAAATCAAAAAATAGCAAAGGAGAGAATAAAGTGAAAGTAAAATCAAACGACGTATTAACATGGAGTTTAGCTGATTTGGCCAATGGAATTGAGAAGAGGGAGATTTCTCCTGTTGAGGTTACTAAACTAATTTTCGAAAGCATCGCCGAAAAAGATAAAGTACTAAATTCTTATATTACTGTAATGGAAGACCGTGCAATGAACGATGCAATGGAGGCAGAAACAGCTATTCAAAAAGGGAATTATAAAGGACCATTACACGGTATACCAATTGCTGTTAAAGATAATGTTTATGTCAAGGGAGTGAGAAATACAGTAGGCTCAAAAATTTATAAAGATTTTGTCCCAACTGTAGATGCAGAACTAATAAATAAATTAAACTCGGCAGGAGTCATTATTATTGGCAAGACGAATATGCACGAATTTGCATTCGGTGCAAGTGGTGATCGCTCATATTTTGGTCCTTCAAGAAATCCTCACAATCACGAAAAAATAACAGGGGGTTCTAGTTCTGGTTCAGGTGCTGCCGTTGCTGGTAATATTGCTTTCGGCGCAATTGGTTCTGATACAGGCGGGTCCATACGAATTCCTTCTTCCTGCTGCGGACTTGTAGGAATGAAACCGACATATGGTAGTGTAAGTAAATACGGTACGGCCGGACTAGCCTCTTCATTGGATCATTTTGGACCAATGACGAGGACTGTTAAAGATAATGCAATTTTACTAAATTCATTGGTAGGATTCGATGCAAAGGATCCGTATTCTATCTACCGTAAAGAGGAGGATTTCACTGAGGAACTGGGGAAATCCGTTAAAGATTTAACAATAGGGATACCATCAAGCTATTACTTTGATATCTTGCAACCAGAGGTTCAAGAGTCTATTAATGAAACAATAGGAGATTTGAAAAAATATGGGGTGCAAATGAAGCCAGTCATAATTGACCATTTGGATGAATTATATCCAGCAACCTCACTTATTATGGCCTCCGAAGCTTTTTCTATATTCGAAAGGGAGTTAAAGGAACACCCTGATAAAATTGAAGAAGAGGTTAAGTCTCGTTTGTTAGAGGGGGATGACATTAAGGCAAGCGAGTACCTTAATGCAATAAAAGTCAAATACAGAACAATTGATTCATTAATGGAAGCTTTTAAACAAGTTGATATTATTTTTACTCCAACGCTTTGTGTGTTACCGACAGATATCAATCAACGTGAGCTAATAATTGATGGAGTAAAAACAACAACTCGTATCTTAAATCGATTGACCAATCCAATGAATACAACCGGATTCCCAGCAATTTCTGTTCCAGGGATATCTAAAAAAGGCTTGCCAGTTGGACTGCAGTTAATCGGACATCCTCTTTCCGAAAAGAAGCTGTATCGCTTTGCTGCTTTTATAGAAGATATGTATCAATAAGGAGGTTAGCCCTAATGTAATTAATGCCTAATCCGGTACAATAAATTTGAACATACCTGATTAGGCGCTTTTTTGTTGGTTTCATTAACTTAAAATTTAGTAACTTGTACCGTTAACTTTCCATATACCCAAAGAAGATTTAGCATGTTTCCTAAAATAAAAAAGAACAAATTCATTTTCCGAACTGAAGTCAGTAAAATGAATTTGTCTTTTAATCAAAATATCGAAATATTTAGTTCTTCACTCAATCATTGATTAAATCGTCCACGCTGACGAAGTAATTCACGATTTAAATCTAGATTTACTTCAAAGGCCGCACGGCCGTGAAGCCAGAATATATTATTGACTACAACCAGGTCTCCGACAGGTAGTTCAAGTTCTATAACACTTTCATCAGTTTCCATTGATTGAGAAAGGTCTCGTAAATATTTTGCTTCTTCAATTGTTTCCGGATAAACAAATTGGTCTATGAAACATGCACCTGGCTTGTTATTGTAATTGAAGAAGGTTGAGCGTTGAATCTCTTTATCAACATTCTTACTTGAAGGTGCTTTATAAGTAAATTTATGACTTCCTAATGGATGGTTCGCAAATTTATCAAGTTCTTTCCAATCATCAAGGTGTAATAATCGAGATTCACCACCACGCGCATTTTCTTCTACCATTTTCATCATTAACAGCCAGTCTGTTGGTTCATCTACAAATGTACCATCCGTATGAAGTGTAAATAAACGATACGCTTGACGGAGGTAAGAGTCACTATTATCTGTATGATTAACAGTAAAACGTGCATAGTATTTACCTGACATTGAATCAAAGTTTGATGAACCTAGTAAATAGGAAATAGCAGTGGAGAATATGACGAATTCAGCTGTTTCCTGGCTAACACCTTCTAAACCAATCGTAAATCCGCCAGACTCACGATCATGAACAATATTTCGTAGTAATTCAGCGAACTCTTCACCAACTTGATCTAAAAGTAGAGAAGCAACAATAAGACGAGCGTATGGCGTGTATTCTAAATGCTGAACCGTATGATTATCTTGTTTAACTGCATGTAAAAACCCTTGAATTGCTTCTTTTGAAATTTCAATGTGATACAAACGTTCTGATTGTGGGTGAACTTTAATCTCATATTTCTCCGTCTTTCTTTCAAACTTCCCTCTTTGTTTTTCTACAGTCAATGTCATAGCTTACTTCCTCCTATTTAGTGTAATATAAGCAAGATTCAGGAAATCATAAATATAAAAAGCCAGTTGCACATTACCCCCTAATATATAAGGGATTCACATGTACAACTGGCTTATTTTCACTTTACTGCTCTATATAAATAGAGTCACAGCGAATTAGCAGTTAATTGTTATTTATGTTCCTGTTTCCAACTATTTATAACGAACCACGATAAAGAAAAGGAATTTTTCAAAAGGTGGAAATATTATAAATATTTATAATGCTATTATAGTACTTATAAATCCAGCTGTCAAATCAATCCTAAAATTATACCTTTTGCTTTTCATCAGCCTTAATTTGATGAAAATGGATGTCAAGATCCTTTAATGCCGCAATGAGGGCATTTGTTGCCTTCCCCCGGTAAAAAGTCTGAATCTCTTTAATTGTATCTTCTACACCATCTTTTAAACTAGTTCCTCTTAATATGCGTCCAATAAATTCACGTCCATGTTCTGTTGCCAAAGTACAAGACGCCTCTAGTACAACACCATATTTAACATCAACTTCAGCAGTAATGGTTAATGTTTCAAAGACACTTTTTGCTGCCATTCCCTGTGGTAAACGAGCGTGACCTGCAATGAAAATTGTTTTTCCGTAAAACATGCTGATCCTACCTCTCGAAAGAAAGTTATTAACTAGTGTTGCTTCTTTTAATTTTATCTCTTCTGGTATTCTATTAACTACTTCTTTTCCAATTTCAATTAAAACTGTTGCAGCTGGAGATGTGGCATTACATACGTGAATCGTTCGTTTCCCCATAATAATATGGAAGTCATCAGCAAACCAGTGTGATGCAAGGAGCTCCGAACGCTATGTGCTCTTCTGTGTAATAATGTAACGATCAATCGAAGAACTTGCCTGCCCTCCGTATTCTTTCAAAAATGTAATCCCGATCCAGCGTTTTGTCCCAATCATTTTCGAAAATTCCTCGCAATAACCACTTAGCCAAGAATCAGCATGGATGTCGAATGCTTCCTTTTCGTTTCCTCGCTTGTAAGAAAGAACGTACTTCTCTACGAAACTCTTTTTGTTTTCCGTAAATCCAAATACTGAAGTTGTAATTGTCTCATTATCCTCAATCTATTTACCGGTATAGCATAATCATTACGCAAATATTGTATATAAATTCATATTACCCATCATTACTTTATCTGTCAATTTAGAATTTAAATAAAATTCAGTCTTAGTTTATTCTTTGATTAGGAATTAGTCTTTCCACTCCTTTTTATAAGGTCAGTGACCTATTACAATGCCAATCAGTCCAGATACTAAGTAAATAATAAATTTTGTGACGTAATATGATAAGGACTTTGATTCGTATTGATCGATGTCATTGTTACTGCAATTCCGGATCCGCTAATGAATGCTAGAGTTATATTTTTTTAAAAAAGTGGAGAAACTATGTTTTAATAAACATAGTTTCCACTATTTATTAAGTACGTTTAATTATTTAGGAACTTACCCTTTTCTATACAATATTTGTTGAAACGAATGTAGGCGATTGCCGTTGTTTATGAACTAGTATAGCTTCGGCTAGCAGTTCAACAATATTTACAACTTTTATTTTTTCTGTTTTCCCTCCACACTCCACACCTAATTTCATCTGTAATTGACAGCCTGGATTACTTGTGACGATGATATCTGGTTCCACTTTTTCTATATGATTCATCTTTTGATCCAACAATTCCATCGATTCATTGTAGTGAACTTCTGTTTACTAATAACCGTAAAAACGTCAAAGCTGCAGTAACTTGTATTACTGTATACGACATTACAAATTGTACCCAAACAAAGGATTCTAAGTATTCTATTTATTTTATATAAAAATAATATAATTATAGTTATAATGAAAAAAACGAGAATGAAAGAGAGAATAACAAATTTTGAAGGTAGCCTTACACCATGCAACGACCACAATCTTAAAGCCTATTGAAAAAGCTATTCTTCTCCATCTTTTTAAAGGGAAATGTATCTGCTCAACCGCTCCTGCTCGGAAATCAATGAGGACAGGGGCTGCCGATGCTTGTTGTTGTAAACTTTGCGGGATGAATTCCCCTTGAAAAAAGTAAGGTTCTAATTGATTTGCAAATAACCCTTTCGTTCTTCTCCACGTATATACCCTTCAGCTACTAGCTGTTAATAAGCCATTAATGTAGTATTGCGGCTTATTTGAAGAGAGTCTGCCAGTTTGAGGAATGAATGTCAATTGTTCATTGGCCCAAATGTCTCCTTGTTCAATGAATAATTTAAATTGCTCGTAGATTTGTTTGTATTTGGAAGAGTCATTAATAAAAGTAAAAATGGTATCTTTCATTGCAATTCTCTCTGACATGTATATTTATTTACTATTGTACCTTTTTAAATGTCAGTTTGTATCGTATTATTTTTTTAACAATATTTATCTAAATATTCAGATGTATAGAAGGAGGATTCTTATGTATATCCCTAAGCATTTTGAAATGAGAGAATTAGAAGCAGTCTACGATGTCATACAGGAAAATGGGTTTGCGACTTTGTTTTCTCAACATAATGGAATGCCATTCGCCACACATTTGCCATTAATGTTGGATAAGGAGAAGACATACTTATATGGACATTTTGCACGACCAAATCCCCAATGGAAAGATATTGAAAATCAAACGGTCTTAGCTGTTTTTCATGGCCCTCACTGCTATATATCTCCCTCTTGGTATGAGACAAATAAAGCCGTTCCAACATGGAATTATGTGACCGTTCATGTGTATGGAGAAGTTGAACTTATTGCGGATGATCAAGAATTAATAGATTCCTTACAGGACCTGGTATTGAAATATGAAGCTCCAGATAGTTCATATAGACTGCAAGATGTAGACGCTAATTTCCTTGATGGGATGAATAAAGGAGTTCAAGGATTTAAAATAAAAATCAACAAGATAGAGGGGAAAGCAAAGTTAAGTCAAAATCATTCATCTTACCGAAAAGAGCTAATTGTTAATCAACTGGAAAAGAGCTCAAATATGGATGAAAAGAAAATTGCCTTTTTAATGAAAGAAAATTTAAACAACAAGTAATCATACTTCTTTCCTTTTAAATAAATCAGAACAATGAAGAAAGGGAAACCAATGGCTACTTATTTGCCTTTGGGGTTTCCAGAAAAGACGAAGATTACTACATTACTGGCCACATGGCTTATGGAATCTTCAATGGAAAACATTTGAAACGTGTGAGCATGTGCTTGTTATGTATTAGGAACCGCATACTATCTCTTGGTACGCGCATGAAAATGTACCAACATTGAATTATCAAGCCGTACATGTATATGGAACAGCCAGCATTTTAAATGAAGAGGAGCTTAAAGAAGATCTTAGCATGCGGAAACACTGTGGCTTTTCACAATGAATAATCATCTCATTTAATCCCATCACAGCAACAAAAAAAACGGATCGGCGCCCACGCACCCATCCGTTTTTCTCTATGAATTATTTACTAGACTGATATTTTTCAAGGAATTCTTTCACCTTAGCAGGATCTGCTTTCAGCTCGAGTCCAGTTTTGACAAGCGGGCTTACTGTGGATACAGCTTTGACCTTCTTGCCATGGTAGTAGCTAAGAATTTCATCTTGGTTAATGGAGTGTAGAATGGCTTTTCTTAAGTCTTCACTCTTGGCCACATCTCGATTAGCTGTGTTGAAAAGCAGGTAAGATACACCGTTGCTTTCCATGCTTTGAAGTTTTAACTTGCTGTCGCTCTCAACGGTTTCTTGTTTGTTTTCCGGAATGCCGTATAATACGTAAGTTTCGCCGTTACGTAAGGCAGATAGAGAACTATCTATATCTTTGATGAAGCGAAGTTTAATATTAGCAATCTTTGGCTCGTGCTCTGTTCCTTTCATGTAGCCAGGGTTTTTATAGAAAATGGCTTCATAATCGTTCTTGTGTGAAAGGATGTACGGGCCGCTTGTGTATAAAGTGTTGTTGTATTTGTCGCCTTCTGTTACTGTGTTTTGGTCACCATACGGAATATCCTTGTTTACATCAAAGGTTGCTACGTCGTAAGTGTTAATGCTTTCGACTTGCTTTTTAGAAACGATCCCAGCTGATTGATGTGCTAAATAGTTAAGCACTTGCGGGAAAGGTTCTGTTGTTGTTACTTTTACAACTTGATATTTACCTTCTTTATTGTTCGCTTGTGTTTTATCTGCAACGAGTTCAGTAATTTTAGTATCTAAGCCATTTTCAAGAGCTACTTTGACAGAGTCGCTGCCGCTAGATTGTTTCACTTGATCAAGTGCATTTAAATCAGTTACAACTTCAACATCCTTAATATGCTCGTGCAAGCTGTATGTGCGGTGATCAGGCACGGAATCTTTATTTTTCGCACGGTCTAAAGAGAAAATAACATCGTCTGCACCAACACGTTCGCCTGTATCAACTGCTTTTTTATCAGTGATTTTCGCAAAATTAATATCATCTCTTAAGATGAAATAATACTCTTCATTACCTTCTGCAATACTATGGTTAAGAGAAAGTGAACCGTCAGATGTAATTTTGTCATCATCTGTTAAGTTAATTAAACGAACATACATATTTGTATTAATCTGATTGATGGAACCATCATTTCCCTTGATTGGGTCAAGTGATGTTAAAGTCGACATAGTCTGAGACAAAATAAGCGGTTCTGTTGCACGCTTTGATTCATCAATAAAATCAATCGGCTCCCATGCAAGTGCACGAGATTTAGAAAGTCTAACAGATTCAGGCTTTAATACGTCTTTGTTTACTGCCTGTGATTTTAAAGAAATGTACAATGGTGCAATATAAGCCTTGTCAAATACTAGACTCTGTTCCAATTGCTTATACGTTTCTGCATATTCCTCAGGAGTTTGCGTGCTTGCTTTATCAATTAGGTCATCAATTTCAGAATCAGCTAGGATGCTATAATCTCCGCCTGTTTTAAATAGTGAACGGACAGCGTAATCTGGGTTTCCTGTTACAGTTGTCCAGCTAGATAATGCTGCATCATAATTACCTGCATCTTGTTGAGCTTTAAAGCTGCCATAGTCAGGTTGAATATTTAGTTTTACTTTAAATCCATTTTTAACAAGCTGGTCACGGAGAATATTTAGATCTTCCTCCCCGCTGCTCATTCCAAGTAATTCGATTTCTACTTGCTCGCTAGCAGTACCGCCAGCTTTAGAATCAGATCCAGCTTTTTCATTAACATCTGATTTAGTTTTCACACATCCTGCCAGCATTAAGACGAAGGCAAGGAGTAGCGGAATCATTTTTTTCATAATCTTTCCTCCTAAAATTTAATTATATTAATCAAGCTTCGGGTCAAGAGCGTCCCTAAGCCCATCTCCCAAAAAGTTAAAGGATAAAACGAGAGCAATAATAGCCAGCCCCGGATAGATGGCTAAATATGAATGGGATTCAAGATAGGTGCTGCCAATCTTCAATATGTTTCCCCATTCCGGAATATGCGGCTCGACACCTAGGCCCAGATAGCTTAAGCTGCTTGTGGCAATAACCGCACCGCCAATCGTTAGTGTAGATTTCACAATCATAGGTGCAAGTGAGTTCGGAACCACATGCTTAAAGATAATTGATAGATTGCTAGTTCCGAGTGCTCGTGCAGATTCAACATATTCAAGGTTTGAGACCATTAGAACATTAGCACGCATCGTTCTCGCGTACGTTGGAATAGACCCAACACTAAGGGCAATCACAAGAGTTACAGCGTTAGAACCAAACGCGGCAATAATAACAATCGCCAGTAAAATACCTGGAATCGCGTACAATATATCAAGCAAACGCATAATAATATTGTCCGTGCGGTTTCCATAATAGCCAGAAATCGCTCCTAAGAATCCCCCAATCAAAAATGGAATCGCAGTCGATAATACCCCAACAATGAGAGAAATCCTTGCTCCGAAAACAATTCGAGAAAATAAATCCCTGCCAAAATTGTCTGTTCCAAGCGGATAAGTAAGACTGGGAGCCTGGAGTATAGCACTATAATCGTTATCCACTGCCATGCTATAATCAAAGGTCAAATAACTGCAGATGGAAATCGAAAAAATAAAGATGATAAAAAACAACCCTAGCATGGAGGTAGTATTCGTTGAAATTTTCTCCCAAATTTTATACCACTTACCTATACTAGTTTCATTGTTTCTCCATTTTTCTCTAATAAAATGAATGCCTATTACTAGTGCAAAAAGGTTGCCAGTAATAGCAGTTAATACTAATGGTATACCCAAAACGAACTTCAATCTTTCCTTTCCGCTGCCTCCTCGATCCTTTGCAGTAAAAATAAGGACTGCCAAATAGAATACCGCCGTAATGATTAGGAAGCCCATTGATGGCAGAAAGGTATCAGAGACATAGGGCTTGAATAGATTCAGTGCTGACACGGCAATAATGAAAAATTGAGTGAGCAGCATGTAAACAGCAAAAATATATTCGGGTGATTTTTCTCTTCTAATTAGCTGAAAGGCAAAAGTCGCCACGAATACATTTGCAGTTAAAATACTTAATAGCTGAAAGTATCCTAGAACTCTAGTTGACTTTCGTATTTCGCCAGACTTTTTAAGATCTTGCTTAATTTTCAACGTAATGACGATTTGTACAAGCGTAAACAGCGCATAAGCGATAAAAACACCAAACACAAACGGCTTTATCGTATTAGCAGCAAAGTTAAAGCTGCTATATAGAAATATGACAGTCAAAGCAAGTGAAGTGATGGACGTAAAGCTTGCCTGCCTGTACTCTGGTGAAATTTTTAGTGCGTGCTGCTTAAAATAGCTTTCATTTTCCCTCATATGAGTAGACATCTTCTATACACCTGCTTTAATATTGTTTCATTTTTGATCGGATCCGCGGGTCAAAAAACGCATACAGAATATCGATCAATAAATTAATTAAAGAAATGGTAATCGCAATATAGACAACTCCACCCATAATACTCGGGATATCAGGTATAAATTGCTTATCAACAATATAGCTTCCAATTCCGCTAATATTAAATACCTTTTCCGTAACGGCCGCTCCGCCAAGCATGCCGCCAAACATGAGTCCAATAACCGTAATAACAGGAATCATCGCATTCCCCACCGCATGCTTCCATAATACTTGGCGTTTATTTAGTCCCTTGGCTTTCGCCGTAATAATATAATCTTCATTGATTACTTCGAGTGTAGCCGAGCGGGTCATCCTAGCGATTGAGGCAGTTAAGCCCGTTCCTAGAACAACTGCTGGCATAATAATGGACAGCCAATTTTGCGGATTGAAGGTGGCTGGCAGCCATTGCAATTTAATCGAGAAATTCAGAATAAAGATAAGTCCTTGCCAAAAGTTAGGGATTGATAATCCGATAAGAGCAATAAACATAAACGTATAATCAAAGAAAGAATTTGGCCTTGTTGCTGAAATAATTCCGATCGGAATCGAAATAACAATCGCCATGATTAAGGCTATGAGTGTTAGCGTTAACGTTATTGGGAACTTTCTAGCAATACTTGCAGCAACCTCTTCATTACCAGAATAAGAGGCTCCTAAATCAAAGGTGAAAATCCCTTTCATGGCATTCCATAATTGTGTCAGATAAGGCTGATCAAGACCGTAAATCTGATTAAAAGCTGCAATTTGTTCTTTTGTAGCGGTTTCCCCGAGTATGTTTGCTGCCGGATCGAAAGGCGAAATATACAAAATACTAAATACGAAAAACGCGACACCAACAATAACAAATATACTCATAACCAATCTTTCAAATATATATTTCAAATAAGGGTTGCTATGTATGAAAATTAAAAGATACATAGGCAATCCGGGCAAAAACGTTAATAATAGAAACAGCGGATGCTTCACGAGCGACTGAAAAATGGATTCATAAGTTAATCTTTCATGCCCTTGTTGTTCTAAGAGCTCAGCTGTTCTTTCAGATACTATTTTTTGAAACTGTTCTTCAGCCCAAATTGCCGCAAGTTGATCTGTTTTGGCTTCCTCTTGATTTTGTCCGAAAAACGCTTGTTTCCGTAATATTTGATCCCTATATTGTTGCTTTAACTGTTCCCTTAGCCCGGACTCAGCAAGTTGGTTCTCTTTTTCCTTAAACAGAGAGGAATATGTATCTCGTTTTCTGCTGTTAAGGTAAATAATAAAAACAATGAGATGCACCGGAAGGCCCAGAATATATATAAGCCATTTATAGGCAGGATGAGGCTGCATTTTCTTGTAAGATTGGCTTAAGGTTTCTGAAAAACTTAAGCTTTTATTTGCATTAGCACCCTTGATAACTTCCATGGGAATTTCCTCCTTCCGTGTATATTGCATTATTCCGACCAGTATAGTATATTTTAATTCGAATACTAAAGTCAACATCTAGTTATTATGCAAATATAGTTATTCTTACTAGACTATGTGGCTGATAAAAATAACAAATGGCAGAATATATTTATTTTACTAAAAACATTCATGTATATACATGTATATAAGTAACCAATTTAAAACGTTGAATATGGGCAGGTGTGAAGTGTGGAACAAATATTGAAGATAAACAACTTACGAGTATCCTTCATGTCCCGAGATCAAGAGTTTGAAGCTGTGCGTGGTGTGAGTTTTGAAGTCAGAAAAGGTGAGACTTTAGGAATTGTAGGGGAATCTGGAAGCGGAAAAAGTGTAACGGCAAGATCCATTATGCGGCTGCTCCCTTCTCCGCCCTCATTTATGAAAGACGGCGAGATCTTTTTTCAAGGAGAAAATCTTGCTCACAAAACAGAAAAAGAAATGGAACATATTCGCGGCCGCGACATCAGTATGATTTTCCAAGACCCGATGACTTCCCTAAACCCAACCATCCGTATCGGAAAGCAAATAGCGGAAAGTCTAATCAAACATCAAAAATTATCGAAAAAAGAAGCGAAGAATCAAGCAATAGAATTATTAAAATTAGTCGGAATTCGCGACAGTGAAACGCGTTATAATCAGTATCCCCATGAATTTTCAGGAGGAATGCGGCAAAGGGTCATGATTGCGATTGCACTCGCCTGCCGTCCAACGCTTTTAATTGCGGATGAACCGACAACCGCGCTAGATGTGACCATTCAAGCTCAAATCTTAAATCTTATGAAAAATATGCAAGAACGATTTGGCACATCAATCATCTTAATCACTCATGATCTTGGTGTCGTTGCGGGTATGTGTGATCGGGTAGTCGTCATGAAAAACGGTGAAATTGTAGAGACCGGAACGACTGAGGAAATCTTTGAATCGCCAAAGCATCCTTATACACTTAAACTGCTAAATGCACTGCCTAGACTTAATGAGAAAAAGAAACCAAAGCCGGCCCCGCTCATCTTGCCTGGCATTGATAGTAGTAAATCCATACTTGAAGTCAATGGACTGAAGCAATACTTTGATTTAGGCAAGGGAAATGTTCTGAAGGCCGTAGATAATATTAGCTTTCAGATTAAACCGGGTGAAACATTAGGGCTTGTTGGAGAGTCTGGATCCGGCAAGTCTACAACAGGCCGAGCGATTTTGCGGCTTCATGAGCCTACTGGCGGCGAGGTGTTATACCAAGGGATTCCAGTTAATCGACTTACCCAAAACGAAATGAAAACTATGCGCCGGCATATGCAAATGATTTTCCAAGATCCTTATGCATCACTGAATCCACGCTTTAAGGTTCTAGATATTATTGGGCAGGCACTGGATATTCATAAACTGACACCTAGTAAAGAAGCACGGAAGAAAAGAGTGGAAGAACTTCTTGATATGGTGGGACTGGAACCATCACACGCTTTGCGCTATCCACATGAATTTTCAGGCGGTCAGCGCCAGCGGATCGGCATTGCCCGCGCCTTAGCGGTAGAGCCGAAATTCATCGTATGTGATGAGCCGCTATCGGCACTAGATGTTTCGATTCAATCACAAGTAGTCACATTGTTAGAAGATTTACAGCATCGACTTGGCTTAACCTATTTATTTATTGCCCATGATCTTTCAATGGTCAAACATATTAGTGACCGTGTCGCTGTCATGTATCGAGGAAAAATTGTCGAGCTAGCCGAAAGCGAAGAGCTCTACTCCAATCCGCAGCATGCCTATACGAAGTCCCTGCTCTCTGCCATTCCGATTCCCGATCCGAAAATTGAAAGACAGAAAAAGAGAGTCTTGATGGAAGAGCAAACAGATGATGATAAATATCAATTAAGCACATCGGAGCTTGTCGAGGTATCAAATGGCCATTGGGTGGCCATGCCGAAAGTTCCAGTGTTCTAACCGTCCTGATGGGGGCGGTTTTTTTAATAGTAGTAATAGAAAGTGGTGTTAAAAGGTGTTTTGTTTCAAAATTTCATGTGGAAACAAAGCACGAGCGAGATCCAAAAAAGAGCCTGTCGAGAAAGTCAGGTTAAACAGACTTCCTCGCAGGCCCCCAAACAAGTCATTTACTAAAATTCGGATCGTATCATTAAACTAGCATTTATCACATTTTCAATCCCATCAGCAAAATCATAGTCCTCCGCCACATATTCATTCCCATCGGAAGATATCAGCATAACCCAATTGCCTGCTAATACACTGAGCAAAACTTTGGCCTGTTCCATGGACAGTTTCAATTGAGTAAAATTTCCGGGACTAAAGTGATAATCGCGTTCGGCCTCTAAACCAAATCGCTCTTTTAGCCAGGTCTGGATGCCGCCATTTGTATTAAACTTCATTATGTAGCCATTTTTTATAGCGGACTCTATATCCTCACCATGATTCTTCGCATAGGTAAAAAAATCATCATAATGATAATATTGTTCCTCGGCAACTTTTAACGGGGTGGGATCTCCTTTTGCCTTACTGGCAAGCAACACATCATCAGCTACACCAAATCTCCGTGCACGTTCTAGTAAAATAGCCGTTTTTTGTGAAATTTTTGCCCTTTCACTCATAGGATTACCTTCTTTCATTCAATTTTATATACTCCTAGTAAATTATAAAGGAAATATTCAAGTTATTTCACCATTTTCACCTGATCATAAGCGGGCAGCAGTCTGATTTATTGTTAAAAATGGGTTTGTCAGCCAAATTGAATGGTTTATCAGCCAATTTGGGTAGTTTGTCAGCCAATTTTAGCACTTTATCAGCCAAATATAGAGGTTTGTCAGCCAATTCATGCTATTTGTCAGCCAATTCATCAAAACACCCC